>NZ_JBSQPW010000006.1:0-112692 GCF_055118575.1 Trichococcus sp.
TGGCCATCATTTTAGGTGCATGAAACATTTTGCAAACGTGTGAAACACCTACGGTGAAGCACTTTTCAATCCGAAAAATTTTATACTTTCCTAGTATATGAAAAAAGAATCCGGAGGTTCCCCACCGGATTCTTTCTCGTTGAAACTTAAAAGGCATCAATGATGTTCTGTAATGCTTGGATGGCTTCATCAGGCAGTGGAACACTCGGATGGACAGCATTGAATTCCTCTAAGAAATCTTCCCGCAGCTGCATCCGTCTTCTCACCAATTTACTATAGTCTTTGTCTTCAAAATCAGGGTTGAATCCTTCGACCGGAAGATAGCTGAGATGTGGTGCATCGCCGAATGGGACGAATGATGCTGTCCCTTCAACGACGCTTTCGATTACACCTAAAGATACTTCTTTCGGTATTTTTTTACCCATGAAAAACCCAGTGTTGATGATGTAGCATTCGACACCTTCATGCGCCAGCAGTTCTTTAAAGCCGGCATAATCCTCAACCAATGGATAGACCCGGAACGGATTTGCGAATGGTTCGATGACCAAACTATCGGTCGACTCGCCTTTTTTCAGCGTTTCCGCAGTCGAGCGTTTCGTTGCCAGTGTCGTTCCGAAGGTTGCCCCCAAGACCGCTTCGTCTACCTTGACCAAAGGCGGCAACGCATCATCCTTCATAATCCAGTAGACAGCATTGATCGGCTCTTCGAATTTATCCACGCGGTTCGGAGTGGAATAACGTGATTTGACCGTACGTCCGTTGCCATTCCGGATATCTTCGGTCACAAGTACAATTTTCCCGTCGGTATCCTTCGTCACGCCCACGTTCTGGACAGTCACAAAATAATTCTGTTCGGGGTGATCGGCTGGATAATCCTGGGTCTTATCAAAATAAGAAGGTTCCAAGGCAATAGAGGAACCATCCGTCAAATCGATCAGGAAGGCATCGTCATGCAGCACTTTGATTTCGTATTTATCATCATGCTTCGAATGGGTCAGAGTAGATTTTCCTGATCCTGAAAGTCCAAAGAAAGAAGCGACATATGAACCGCCGTCATGCAGGCGGAAGTGTTTTTGGCCGCCGTGGCAAGCAACGAAGCCATTCCGGTGGCCGGTACCCCAAGCAAGCGTCAATGTGCCTTTTTTGAATTCCCCGAAATATTGCATTCCCAGAATGCAAGCAACATTTTTATCAGGCTCGAAGATAGCCACTCCGAGCGGATAATCAGGATGGCGCCAGTCGGGATCTGTGTAGATGTAGATATCGCCCTCGTTGTATACTTTCGAATGTTTATACATTTCTTGGTATTCCGGGCTGTTCCACTGAAAGTTCAACAACCAGGAGTAGAGATTGTTTTCGTTCCCTTCTGGGAAAGCAATGTGTGCCTTGATTATGAAATCCTTGTCAAGGCCTACATACCCCGTCGTTTTATAATAATGGCGCAGTCTGTTTTTATAGATGACATCCATGATGATGGCTTCAAGGATTTCGTCTTCCTCTTTATTCTCTCCGATGATACGTTTGGCGCGGGCAGTGCGCCCTACGATTTTACCACCATTTTCGACAAGCACTTTGGCATCATCAGGCAATCCCAATTCCTTTGTGTGGAGCACAGGCAGGTCGGTAACGACGACGCCTGCAGCGTTCAGAGCGAGTTGATAGGCTTCCGTCATATCCAAGACTTCCTGCATGTTTTTGCCATAAAAAGCTGTTTCGACCGTTGTCCTGAATTTCGTAAGTAAAGGGTTGGACTTCTTTAATTCGGATCTATTGAACGATTCTATAGTAGCCATTTACGTCACCTCTTTTATTTGATACCTCCATTATAATCCTATTTACCCAAAATGTAACCCCTTACATCCTTAGATTTGCGAATATTTACTCTTTTTCTATAAAAAAAGTGTTGATTGCCTTCATATTAGTTACAAAAACTCTAACAGAATAGCATAGGGACAAAAAAAGAACCGGTGCTAGGTTGTTTCTACCGCACCGGTTCTTTCTGCTTATTTATTTTTTAGTTTTGAAGGCGTCCTTTACTTTATCAAAAAAATTGGCTTCGTCTTCCACCAGTGTATCACCACCTGCTGCGGCGAAAGCGCGGATTGCCTCTCTTTGCTTCTCGTTAAGGTTCTTCGGTGTGACGACCGTCACTTTGACGTGCTGATCACCATTTCCGGTTCCTCGCAAGCGTGGCGCCCCTTTGCCTTTGAGGCGGAAATTGGTACCCGTCTGTGTTCCGGCAGGAATCTTCAATTTGACTTTTCCGTGTACTGTAGGCACTTCTATTTCGTCACCCAAAGCGGCTTGGGCGAAACTGATAGGAAGCGTATAATGGATTTCTGTCCCTTCGCGATCGAAAATATCGCTCGGTTCCACTTGGAAAACGACATACAGATCGCCATATGGGCCGCCGTTGCTGCCGACTTCCCCTTGACCGTTCAAGCGCATCTGTTGTCCATCATCAACGCCAGGCGGGATCGTGACAGCCACAGAGTGATCGGTTTCGACATGCCCTTTTCCGTAGCATGTAGTACATTTATCCGTGATTTCTTTGCCGGTTCCACCGCAGACATCACAGACTGCTTGTGTCATGACGCGACCGAAAGGCGTATTCCTCTCGACACCAACTGCTCCTGAGCCATGACATTTCGAACATGTCTTCGGCTGTGTACCGGGTTTTGCACCGGAACCACTGCAGGTTTTGCATTCTTCATCACGTTTGTAACGGATGGTTTCTTTTTTTCCGAAAATCGCTTCTTCAAATGTAAGATGGATACGGTATTGCAAATCTGATCCTTGTCGGGGGGCATTTGGATTTCTTCCACGCCCGCCTCCGCCTCCGAAAAAGGAATCAAAGATGTCTTCGAAACCGCCTGAGAAGCCGCCGAAACCGCCGCCACCATAACCGCCGCCTGCGCCAAAGTTGGGATCGGTGCTGGCGTGGCCGTACTGGTCATAGGCCGCGCGTTTGTTGCCGTCGCTCAAGACTTCGTATGCTTCAGCAAGCTCCTTGAATTTATCTTCTGCGCCCGCTTCTTTATTGATATCCGGGTGAAACTTCTTGGAAAGTTTCCGGTAAGCTTTTTTTATCTCATCGTCTGTGGCATCCTTCGCCACACCCAAGACATCGTAATAATCTCTTTTCGCCATTGTTTCGCCTCCATTGATTGGCTTCATCTGAACATTTTAGCTCTATACAGTGAGAGAAGCCAATGCAGTTAAGCGTTGGCTTCCTCCCGTCAGAGTTGACTATTTGTCGTCTACTTCTTCAAAATCGGCATCAACGACACCGTCGTCAGTTGCTGTATCATGCGCGCCTTCCTGTTGTTGCGCTTGTGCAGCTTGCTCATAAAGTTTGACAGTCAGATTTTGGACAAGCTCATTCAAAGCGTCACGCTTCGTTTTCATTTGTTCCAGATCATTTGCTTCGACTGCTGCTTTCAGTTCGTCTCTCGCTTCTTCAGCTTTTTTCACTTCGTCAGCATCAACTTTTCCGTCAAGCTCTTTCAATGTTTTGTCTGTCTGGAAGATCAATTGATCCACTTCATTGCGCAATTCAACTTCTTCTTTGCGCAGTTTGTCTGCTTCAGCGTTCGCTTCCGCATCTTTCACCATTTTTTCGATTTCTTCGTCAGTCAGACCGGAAGAAGACTTGATGGTGATGGTTTGTTCTTTTTGCGTACCCAAGTCTTTAGCGCGAACATTGACGATACCATTTTTGTCGATATCGAATGACACTTCGATTTGAGGAACGCCGCGAGGTGCTGCCGGAATGTCCGTCAATTGGAAACGACCCAATGTTTTGTTGTCGGCCGCCATCGGACGCTCTCCTTGGAGAACATGCACATCAACAGCTGGCTGATTGTCAGCTGCAGTCGAGAAGACTTGTGACTTGCTAGTCGGGATTGTTGTATTGCGGTCGATCAATTTTGTGAACACACCACCCATTGTTTCGATACCCAATGACAAAGGTGTAACGTCCAATAGTACGATATCTTTTACGTCACCGGAGATGACTCCACCTTGGATGGCAGCACCCATTGCGACAACTTCATCCGGGTTAACGGATTTGTTCGGCTCTTTGCCTGCTTCTTTACGGACTGCTTCGATGACTGCAGGGATACGTGTTGAGCCACCGACCAGAATGATTTCATCGATTTCGGAAGTGGATAAACCAGCATCCTTCAATGCTTGGCGCACAGGACCTTTTGTACGTTCAACCAAGTCATATGTGATTTCGTCGAATTTCGCACGAGTAAGCGTCAATTCCAAGTGCAACGGACCAGCATCACCAGCTGTGATGAACGGCAGGCTGATTTGGGTTGAAGTCACGCCTGACAGATCTTTTTTGGCTTTTTCAGCAGCGTCTTTCAGACGTTGTTTCGCCATTTTGTCGTTTGCAAGGTCGATTCCGTTTTCTTTCTTGAATTCCGCAACCAAGTAGTCGATGATTTTGTTGTCGAAGTCATCCCCACCTAATTTGTTGTCGCCGGCTGTACTTAATACATCGAATACGCCATCGCCCAATTCAAGGATGGAAACGTCGAAAGTACCGCCACCCAAGTCGAATACAAGAATTTTTTCGTCTTTATCGGTTTTGTCCAAACCGTAAGCCAAAGCTGCGGCAGTCGGCTCGTTGACGATACGCTCCACTTCCAGACCGGCAATTCTTCCGGCATCTTTAGTCGCTTGACGCTGTGCATCGTTGAAGTAAGCAGGAACTGTGATTACGGCTTTATCAACTTTTTCGCCCAAGTAGTCTTCTGCATAGCCTTTCAGATATTGAAGGATCATTGCAGAAACTTCTTGCGGCGTGTAGCTTTTGCCTTCCACTTCCACTTTATAGCCCGCAACACCCATGTGACGTTTGATTGAGCTGATTGTGTTCGGGTTTGTCACTGCTTGGCGTTTTGCAACTTCGCCCACTTGGATTTCGCCATTTTTGAAGGAAACGACAGATGGTGTCGTGCGATTTCCCTCTGGATTTGGGATGATTTTAGCTTCTCCGCCTTCTAATACAGCGACTGCTGAGTTTGTAGTTCCTAAGTCAATACCAATAATTTTGCTCATGATGTTATTCCCCTCTATCTGAAATTTTTGTGTTTATCAATAAAATTATTCTGCTACGATAACCATTGCCGGTCTCAATACACGCTCTTTTAACGCATATCCTTTTTGCACTACCACAACGACTGTATCAGACGCTTGGCCTTCGGCAGCCGGCTGCGTTTGGATGGATTGATGGAAATTCGGATCGAAAGGCTGATCGATCGGATCGATGGCATAAATCCCCTCTTTCGCGAAAGCCTCCGTGAACAGGTTCATGACCATTTCCAAGCCTTTTTTCAGGTTCAAAGATTTTTCATCTTCCACTTCAATCGCTAATGCGCGCTCCAAACTGTCCATCACCGGCAATAATTCTTGCGCCAGTGACTGCGAACGGTATTTTGCCGCATCCTGTCTTTCTTTCGCGTTGCGTTTCTGGATATTGGCGAGTTCTGCCTGCAGACGCAACAACCGGTCTTCCGTTTCGGACAAGGTCGCTCTCAAGGTTTCAACCTCAGTTGCTTCCGTAGCCGCTTCTTGACCTTCAGCAACCGTTGTTTCGGCAGTTGTTTGTTCCAGGTCCACTAATTCTTCGTTATTGTCCACTTCAAAATCTCCTTTGTCGTGCTTATTTGTTTAGATCATTCAAGCTATCAGAAAGTTCATAGCGCATAAATTTCATGATGCTGATCATTTTTTTGTAAGGCATATTGGTAGGCCCCAACAATGCGATCAGGCCTTTACCGTTGCCGGCTGTGTCGTACGTAGCCGTAATCAGGCTGAAACTATGCAGAAGCTCATTGTTCAATTCTGTTCCGATCTTGACGCCGACGCCCTCGTTGGGGTTTGAAAAAAGTGCATGGATGTCGGGAGACCCGTTCAGCATGCTTAAAATGGCTTTGACTTTATTCTTGTCCATCCTTTCATCCAAATGGTTCAGAAGGTTCATGCTGCCGCCTACATGGAAGCGGTCATGCTCCAACTTCGCCACGATGTCGTTGAAGATCGCTGTGAAATCGATTTTCGCGTCGACGTACTTCCGGATGATCACCGGAATGTCCGTTTGCAGTTTGATGAATACCTCCTGCAGCGTGCGGCCGACCAGCTCCTGATTAAAGATGTTGACGATTTTTTCTATCTCAGCGGCTGAGAAGCCAGGCGAGACAGAAAAAATCTGGTTTTCCACATGTCCTTTATCAGTCACCAATATCGCCATCACATGTCCTTCATTGAGAGGAACCAGTCGGAAGCCCGTCAAGCGGCTGTCTTTTGTTTCAGGTCCAATCGCCAAAGCAGTATAATTCGTCAAGAAAGACAACATTTCAGCTGACTTTTCGACGACCTGCTGCACTTCCCGGTAAGGATTCTGAAACCCATGTTTGATCGTTTGTTTGACGTCTTCAGCGACTTCTTCGCTTTCTTTGCCTAAAAGTTGATCGACATAGTAACGGTAGCCTTGGATGGACGGTATCCTGCCTGATGAAGAATGCATCTTTTCCAGGAAGCCCAATTCCTCGATCCGCATCATTTCGTTACGGATCGTTGCAGAACTTAACGGTAACGAAGATTCCTTCAGGAGCGTCTTCGAACCGATCGGCTCCTCAAATTCGATGTAATGCCTGACGATTAAATCCAAAATTAGCAACTGTCTTTCTGTTAACAAGATTTTCACCTCACTTTAGCACTTGACCACAATGAGTGCTAACCATAAATAAATTTATCATGGGCAACAGGCTTTGTCAACGGAATACAATCATTTTTCGTAACATTATTGGCACCTCATGGCAATGAACCCATTCACACCAGGAACGAACGGAATACTTCATTACCGAGGAAAACACCTCTGGGGGTCAAACGGATTCTGTCGCCGTCGATCAGAATCAGGCCGTCCGCAACCAAGTCGGAAACGACGGAAGCATAATGGTCCAACAGCGGGGTTTTGAATTTATCAGCAAAATGTCTTTGGCTGACGCCGACCATCGTACGCAGACCCAGAATCATCTCTTCTTCCATCTGTTCCTGTTTCGACAATTGCTGCTGACGGATAATCGGCAGACTGTTCTCGCGCAATGGCGCCAAATACTGTTGGATCGGTCCATGATTATGGTAGCGGATCCCATCGATATAGCCGTGCGCACCTGCCCCGAAACCGAAATAGGACTCATTTTTCCAATAGGTGAGATTGTGTTGGGATTCATAACCCGGAATCGCAAAGTTGGAGATTTCGTATTGATTCCTGCCATTTTTTGACATCGTCTCGATGGCAAGGGCGTACATATCTGCCTCTGTGTCTTCCGAAGGCAACGGCAGTTTCCCCTGACGCATCAGGTTATAGAACACCGTTTTGTTTTCGAGAATCAAGGCATAAATAGAATAATGCGGCAAATCCAATTCCAAGGCTTTTTTCAGACTGTCTTCAAAATCGGCCATCGTTTGGTTCGGCAGGCGGAAGATCAGATCGATGGTCATATTTTCGAATCCGGCTCTGCGGGCATCAGCCACGGAAGTGTACACTTGCTCGGCTGTATGGATGCGGCCGATTTTTTTCAGGATGTCGTTATTGAAGGATTGGACCCCCATGCTCAAACGGTTGACTCCATAATCACGCATGATTTTCAGTTTTTCAAAGGAAACACTTTCCGGATTGGCTTCCATCGTGAACTCAGCGCCATTCGGCAAGGAATAGGTGCTGCGGATCCCGTTCAAGAGTTTCTCGAGTTGGCGCTCATTCAGGGTCGTCGGTGTGCCCCCGCCGATATAAAACGTACTTATTTCTTCTTTTGGATGCAGTTGTTTCGACAAGTGCATTTCCTTTATCAGAGCATCCACGTATTCATCGACCGGTTGCCCTTCCAAAAATACTTTATTGAAGTCGCAATAGAAGCAGATGTGCTCGCAGAAAGGGATGTGCAAATACGCCGCCGCCATCTAGAGAATCACCTCATCCAATGGGTGATCCTCAAAATAGGCGATCGTTTCCGCTTCATCGCTTTTCAGCTGAGCAATCAGCTGGTCGACGCCGGAAAATTTGATTTCGCTGCGGATAAAATGGTGCCATCTGACAGCTACGTCCTCACCGTAAATCATTTTGTCGAAGTCCAGAATATACACTTCCACGGTTTTGTCGCGGCCGGCTTCAAAAGTGATGTTGTGCCCGATTGAAGCCGTGCCGCGGTACCAGGTTCCATTCACTCGGATGCTGACGATGTAGACGCCGTTTCTTGGTAGACGAGTGTGTTTTTCGATCTGGATATTTGCAGTCGGAAACCCCAACAGCCTGCCTCGTGCATCGCCATGGATGACCGTCCCTTCAATCTGATACACATAGCCTAAATATTCATTCGCTTTTTCCATATTCCCTTCGACTAGTGCTTCACGGATGTGCGTGGAACTGATTTTTTCGGTTTCATTCTTCAATTCGGGAACTTCGATGACTTCGAAGCGGCTTTTCGCGTAATCCACCAACAGTTTCATATTCGCTGTCTCTCTTGGACCATAGGTGTAATCAAAACCGGCGACAACTGCAGCAGCATGCAGCCCGCAAATGTATTGGTCGACAAATTCCTGAGGCCGTAAAGAGGCGAATGCCGATGTGAATGAGACGACAAAGAAATAATCAACGCCTAAGCCCTCGAGAATTTCGGCTTTGCGGTTGACGGTGGACAAATATTGCATCGTTTCCGGGTTCATTTTCTGAAAAACAATGCTCGGGTGATGATTGAAGCTCATGACAGCAAGTTTGAGGTTCTTCTTTTCGGCAACTTCCCTTGCTCTTTTGATCACTTCTTGGTGGCCTCTGTGGACCCCATCAAAATATCCCAATGCCAACACCATTTGCTCGTCGGGTATCAGTTTTTGGTCATAGGGATGATGCATATGTATTATTTCCATTGCGTAAGCAACTCCTTGCTGATTATGATAGGAACATTTTCCTGGGTTTGATGTATGCGGCTTTGGTCGGATGCGGTTCGTACATCGCCACGATTTTGCCTTGATGGGTGAATAGGACCGGGCCGTCCATTGTTTCGAAAGGTCCCTCTTTCGGCAGAACTGCACCATTTTTCACTTTATCCCACAGTTCATCGTCAAGCGCAAGCTGCTGAAACGTTTCGAATACAGAGTCGATTGGCTTCAGATGTGCGTCGATTTCGTTGATTGTCATTGCTTCAGCAACTTGCTGCAGCGTCAGACAATCAGCCTTCGTGAAGGATCCGCTCATGGTACGGGTGAGGCTTGACATGTAAGCCGGATAACCCAGTGAAGCGCCCAAATCGACAGCCAACGTCCGCACATAAGTCCCTTTCCCGCAGGTGACCCGGAAGCGCCAGGACATGGTTTGGTCTTCTGCATGATAGACGGTTTCTGAAATCCGCTCAAAACTCATGACGAGAATGGTCCTTTGCGGCCTTTCGACAGTCAAACCTTTACGGGCATATTCGTACAGCCTTTTCCCGTTCACCTTGACCGCGGAATACATCGGCGGAACTTGGATGCTTTCGCCGATCATGGATTCCATCGCTGCATCGATTTCAGCTAATGAAAGAGCTTGATCGACCGGTTTTTTCGCAATCGTCTCCCCTTGGCTGTCCTCAGTCGTTGTGGCGACACCTACAGTGATTTCCCCTTCATAGGCTTTATCCGTGTCCGTCAGAAACTCGACGACTTTTGTGGCTTTCCCGATGCAGATCGGCAAAACGCCATCAACTTCCGGATCCAATGTGCCGGTATGCCCGACTTTTTTAGTTTTCAGTATTTTTCTCAACTTGAATACGCAGTCGTGACTTGTCATGCCGCGTTCTTTCCATAAAGGCAATATTCCATCCATATATTTGTAACCCACTTTCTTCTGCAACTAACCTATTATAGCATAATCTATTCTACAGGAAAAAACATCAAGATTTGAAGAATATGCTTATGATGAGGAGGATATCTGCGTTACTTTTCCCTGAAAATCTGCTATGCTTAAAGAAATAAGACTGTACCGAAGGAGAATCAACATGCCAAACTTCAAAATTGTGACCGATTCCACAACGGAATTGTCCGCAGAAGAAATTGACAAATATGGAATCACAATCATTCCACTTTCATCCATGATTGATACCGTGCTGTACTATGACGGCATCACCATAACGAAACCTGAGTTCCTCGAAAAAATGACGAGCAGCAAGGAATTACCAAAATCATCCCAACCGGCCATGGGGACCTTTTTGGATAAATACAACGAGCTGACAGCTGATGGCAGCGAAGTTTTGTCCACCCATGTCACGGAAACGCTAAGCGGAACCGTAAATTCTGCTCACCAAGCGGCTAAACTCGCCCATGGTAAAGTTACCGTAATCGATTCAAAATTTTGCGCAAGAGCCGCCGCCTTCCAAGTATTGGAAGCAGCCAGATGTGCCGCTGAAGGCTTGACTGTAGCGGACACATTGCCTCGGGTCACTGCCGTAAAGGATCGCACCTTGCTTTACATCAGCATCGTTAATCTGGAAAACATGGTCAAGGGCGGCCGTATCGGAAAAACGATGGGACGTATCACAACACTGCTGAACATCAAAGCGAACCTGAAAATGATCGACGGCGCCTTGACTACCGATGTCAAAGTCCGTGGCACAAAAGCGATTGTAAAACGCTACGAAGAAATCATCGCTGAATTGAAAGGGAAATACCTTGATGTTGAAGCAATCGGCGTCACGCATGTCGGTTTGTCGGAATATTCGAACCAAATCACCGATATGCTGAAGGCCGCGTTCCCTAGCGCCCTGATGTATACTTCCTATGCCAGCGCCAGCGTCATGACCCACGCCGGCCCGGAAGCCGTCTCCTTCCAATTCCTGATGAAAAACAAATAAAAAATGCCGCTATTTCCCATCCGGAAGATAGCGGCATTTTCTTTTCATAAAAATATGATATAGGAGGTTATACCAGTCACGAGTGTGCCCAAAGCGAAGACGACTTTGAAGTTCAGGTGTTTGGTTTTATGGCGGAAATGATGCATCCCCAGGAATCCTCCCAGGCCGCCCCCGAATAACCCGAGCAGGAGCAGATTGCGTTCCGGTATGCGCCAAGCTTTTTGCCGCGCTCTCTTTTTGTCGATGCCCATCATGATGAAAAGCAATGCGTTCACCAAGACAAAATAGACAAGAACTTGATTTCTCATAGTTTTTCGTATCCTTGGCTTTGTCTGATGATTTCCACTATGACAGCAGCTGCTTTTTCCATTGATTCGACAGACACAAATTCATAGCGCCCGTGGAAGTTTTCTCCTCCGGCAAAGATATTTGGTGTCGGCAGACCCATGAAGGATAGCTTCGATCCATCCGTCCCGCCACGGATAGGTTCGATGATCGGGGTGATCCCCAACGACTTCATTGCTGCTTCAGCCAGATCGACAGGCCGCATATCTTCTTTCAGCACTTCCCCCATGTTGTAATACTGATCGTGCATTTCGATGGTGATGCGCTCTTCGGAAAGCTCCGTGTTCATGCGTTCCGCAAGGTCAATCATGATCGTTTTCCTGTCCTCAAACATTGCCTTATCATGATCCCTGATGATGTAGGTCATTATGCTTTCTTCGACATTGCCTTCAATGCCCAACAGGTGATAAAAACCTTCGCGCTTTTCGGTTTTTTCCGGAACTTCATTTTGCGGCAAAGCGCTGTCGTAGGAGATGGCCAATTTGATCGCATTCACCATCGTGTCCTTGGCAGTGCCCGGATGCACATTTTTGCCCTGGATTGTTACAATCGCTTGTGCTGCATTGAAGCTTTCGTATTCGAGTTCTCCCAACGGACCTCCGTCCATCGTATAGGCAAAGTCACAAGCGAAACCGGCCACATCAAAAAGATCAGCACCGCGGCCGATTTCTTCATCCGGTCCGAAAGCGACTTTGATGTCCCCGTGTTCGATATTGTCTGTTGCTTTTATTGTTTCCAAAGCGGTGATGATTTCTGCTATGCCGGCTTTGTCGTCCGCACCCAACAACGTTTTACCATCGGTGGTGATCAACGTCTGGCCGATGTAGTTCTTCAGCGCAGGGAAGTCCTTCGGCGAAAGCGTCAGCTGTGTTTCCGCATCCAAAATCAAATCGTTTCCCGCATAGTGATTCCAAATAAGCGGATTTACATTTGCCGCTTCAAAATCAGCTGTGTCCATATGGGCGATGAACCCGATTGTAGGGAACACTTTTTCTGAGTTGCGCGGCAAAAGTGCCGTTACGAATCCATTGGCAGGATTGTATTGAATATCCGAAAGGCCGATAGCTTCCAGTTCCGGCATCAACACAGTTTTTGCGAATTCCACCTGATTTTGGGTGGAAGGCACCGTCAGACTTTTCTCATCCGATCTTGTTTCGAATTTTATATATTTCAAAAAACGGTCCACTAATTTTTCTTGCATTCATTGACATCCTCTCACAATTGACTGTCGAAAATGAAAGGATCCGTATTGATTTCGGAAGCGATGACTTCCAGATCCCATTCATTTTCCTCTTTCCATTCATTAAATAATTCCAACAGTTTTGGTTTGCAGATCTGTTCGATATGGTGGCCTGGGTCGATGACGGTCAGTCCATCAGCCTGCATATCATGGGCCGTATGGTAGTAGACATCTCCGGTGATGTAAACATCTGCTCCCTTCCGGATTGCTTTCCGGTAGTATTTACCGGCATCTCCACCGCAGATGGCAACGCGACTGATCGTCTGATCCAGATCCGCTGCGATGAAGCGCAAGCCTTCGATCTGAAAAACATCCTTTACGTACTGGATAAAGGAACGCAACGACATCGGCAAGGCCAGATTGCCGACTCTTCCCAGACCGTATTCGCGCTGAAAATTATTGATTGTGTATATTTCATAGATGGGCTCTTCGTAAGGATGCGATTCATGTAGCGCCTCCAATACGTCCGCCAAGTACTTGTCTTCGACAATCATCTCGATTTTCTTTTCCTGCACTGCTTCAGGTTCATTTATGTGTCCAATGGCTGGTTTTGCGCCTTCTAGCGGCGTAAAGCGGCCGACCCCTTGCGCCTCGTAGGAACAGTGGCTGTATTCGTCGGAAATGTTCCCGGCCCCCGCACCGGTCATAGCCAGGCGAACACGATTGCATTCGCCATTCGGCACGCATACGGATATTTTTTTTACGGGAACGCGCTTGGTGACATCCATTATTTCCACGTCCAGCAGACCCAGTGCCTCAGAGAGCCAATCGTTCATCCCGTTATCCGAGTTGTCCAGATTCGTATGGGCAGCATAGACGCTGATGTCATGCTTCAGCAGATCAACATACATTTTCGTTTGCCTATCGGAAACGTCCAGTTTTTTTAACGGTCGGTAGATAGGCGGATGATGGGAAAAAATAAAATCGACTTGCTTTTCGATAGCTTCCTGAACAACTTCCGGACGGACATCCAGCGTCACCAGAATACGGCTGACGGGACGGCTCAAATCACCCAAATGTAGACCCACCGGATCCCCTTCTTCTGCCAACCAAGTCGGAACATGCGATTCGAATAACTCGATGAATTCATAACCAGTAATGCTTCTCATTCCAGCACCTCTTTAATTTCATTGATTTTATTGATCACTTGTTGCTCTTTTTCGTTCAGATTGTTGCTTGCTTTTTGCATGCTGTCCAATATGTATTGGCATTTCTCGATTTCGGATAACCACTTTTTGCGGAAAACATCATTTTTTTTCTGAAGCAAGAAACGGCCGAAGCTGTATTCGAGCTCAGAGTATGTTTCCGCCGTTTCTGCTTTTTCGGCGACGATGATTTCATAAATTTTTCCGTTTTCTTCCAATATCGTTTCATCAATGATTTTGTATTGGTGCCCGATCAGCCATTCACGCAGTTTCTTTTCCCCATTGTTGGGTTGAAGGATTAACCGTTCCACACCAACCAATTTATTTTTTAGTCTGCCTTTTTCCAGGATTTTGGAAATCAAGTCCCCACCCATTCCACAGATGGTGACGACATTTATGTGATCCATCGGCTCGATCACATCCATGCCATCGCCAAGTCTGGCGGTGACGCGATCGCTGACTCCTGATGTTCTGATCTGTTCCGCTGCCGATTCGAATGGGCCTTTCACAACTTCCCCCGCCAATGCGTAGCTGATGACGGCGCGCGCTGCCAACACACAAGGCAAGTAAGCGTGATCCGAGCCTATATCGGCCAGTCTGGCATTTTCCGGAACAAACCCTGCGACTGTCTCGAGTCTTACGGATAATTGTTGATTGTTCAACCTCATCCCTCCATTTCCATTTTTGCTGATAGTACCATTCTAGCATAATTCCATTTCATATATCCCATAAATCCTTACACCACCCACAAAATGGCATAAGAAAAACCCGAGTGCAATACCTCGGGTCAGCGTGCTTATTACTCAAGAAAATCTTTTAATTGTTTTGAGCGGCTTGGGTGACGCAGTTTGCGCAAAGCTTTCGCTTCGATTTGGCGGATCCGCTCGCGGGTGACGCCGAATACTTTCCCCACTTGCTCCAATGTGCGCACATTGCCGTCATCCAGGCCGAAGCGCAGACGCAAGACGTTTTCTTCACGGTCTGTCAAAGTGTCCAACACTTCCTCAAGCTGTTCTTTCAGAAGCGTTTGGGCGGTATGCTCAGCCGGGCTCAGCACTTCCTGGTCTTCGATGAAGTCGCCTAAATGGGAATCGTCTTCTTCTCCGATAGGGGTTTCCAAGGAAACGGGCTCTTGGGCGATTTTCAGGATTTCTCTGACTTTTTCAGTCGGAAGGTCCATTTCGGCACCGATTTCTTCGGGTGTCGGTTCGCGTCCCAGATCCTGCAGCAATTGCCGTTGGATCCGAACCAATTTATTGATTGTTTCGACCATATGCACAGGGATACGGATCGTTCTGGCTTGGTCGGCGATGGCACGGGTGATAGCTTGGCGAATCCACCAAGTTGCGTAGGTGGAGAATTTGAACCCTTTGGTATGGTCGAATTTTTCGACTGCTTTCATCAGACCCATGTTACCTTCTTGGATCAGGTCCAGGAATTGCATACCACGGCCAACATAGCGTTTCGCGATGGAAACGACCAAACGCAGGTTGGCCTCGGCCAATTGTTGTTTCGCTTCCTGATCGCCTTCTTTGATGCGCAACGCCAAATTGACTTCTTCCTCTGCATTCAACAAAGGTACTCGGCCGATTTCCTTCAGATACATGCGGACCGGATCGTTGATTTTTACTCCGGGAGGCACTGCCATCGGGTCTTCTTCTTCTTCAACTTTTTTGGCTGCAACTGTTTTTTCAGGTTTCACTGCCTCTTTGGCAAGTTGGCGAGCTGTCGGGCCGCCGTCCGCGTCGACGACGCTGACACCGCCGTCTTCCATTTTTTGTATCAGTTTGTCCATGTCATCCGCGTCCAATTGGAAAGGTGTAGCGATCTTATCGGCCAACTCGTCATAGAAGACGGCCCCCAATAATTTGTGTTCTGCGATTAGCTTTTTGGTTACCTGTTCTAACGTTATACCTTGATCATTTTTTTCGATTGCCATAAAATGATTCCTCCATTCGATGCGGGCTATTTCTTTGTTGCTTTTAATTCTTTTGAGAGGGAGACGATTTCCAACATGATTGTCTTCAGACGCTCATTGTCGTTTTGCTTTCGCGCTTCCTTCATTTCTGCCTGTTTCTTGGTCAGTTGATCCTGTAAAGACGATTTGTCCCGGATGATATGGACGAGATCCTGGATTTCCTGATAGGTGACTTCCGAATCCAAATGGAACCATTCAATCTCCGTAATCACGTTTTGAAGATCCGGATTATTGATGCGATCCAGGAATTGATCGATATTTCCGACCAGCCCATTCTGTCTGAAAAACTCTTCATACAAAATGTAGATTGTTTGGTAGTCATCATGGATGAAATTGAACTCAGCGTCAATTTCATTCAGATACGACCAAACTTCCTCGAAATGAAAAAGACGGTAAAGCAGCTGCTTTTCGCTTTGCTCAGCTTGGGTCACTTTGCGTTTTTTCGTGTTTGGATACACTACTTGTTGACCCGCATCATGCGATACTGCTCTCCTGATCGGCTCGCGTTCAGGCCGCTGCTGGAGCACCGCTTGTTGATAACCCTTCAATTGCTTCTGCAGGATATCGATCGGAATACTGAATTCATCCGCTATATCCTTCATGTAGAGTTCTCTTTCGACTAGTGAATCCAACGGGGCCAGGGCCTTAAGCATGGTTTCGATATAGGTGATGCGATTTTTTTCGGAATCCAGATTCAGATTCATCTTGAGGTAGCGGGAATAGAACTGAATGACTGTCTCCCTGTTATTGTTCAGCGCCTTGGCGAATGCCTCCGGGCCTTTCTGTTGGATGTATTCATCAGGGTCCATGCCTGCTTCCAGCGGGAAAATGGAGATATCGAAGTGCTTGTTGCGTTCCAGTATCTCTATGGCGCGCTTCGTCGCTTCGACGCCGGGACGGTCGCCGTCATAGGCAATGACTATTTTATCGGCCGTCTTGGTCAATATCCGGTTCTGTTCATCCGTAAGGCTGGTCCCCATCGAGGCGACGCCATTTTTTACACCCGCTTGCCAAGCGGATATGACATCCATGTATCCTTCGAAAAGGACCACTTCTGAATGCCTTCGGATCTCGCTGCGGGCTTTATCGAAGTTGAAAAGAAAATCCCGTTTGTTGAACAAAAGTGTTTCGGGGCTGTTCAGATATTTCGCTTCATGGTAACCAGTGTCGTCTGCTGGGGAAGCCTGCAAAACTCTGCCGGAAAAAGCGACCGTCTTTCCTTTAGCGTTCCGCAACGGGAAAATGATCCGGGCCGAGAACCGATCGAAAAGTTCGTTTTGTCCTTGTCTGTCCGTGAAGATGCCACTTTCCTGAAGGAGTCCTTCATCGAATGCCTTCGCTTTCAGCATTTGAAAGAGTGCCGTCCGATTGGCAGGAGAAAAACCTATTTGATACTCTTTCAGTGTCTCCGGGGTGAAGCCGCGTTGAATCATGTAATCCAACGCAGCTTGCCCCGTAACGGTATTCATGAGGACCTGATGGTAAAAAGCCGCCGCTTCCTCATGGATTTGGATCAGTTTTTCTTTCTTTGACTGGAGCGGATTATCCTGTGCATGGTTTTCGTACGAGAAATCCAAGGCAATGTTGCTTAATTCGGCTGTCTTGATGACTGCCTCGACGAACGAAATGCCCTCGACATCCATCAAGAAAGTAAAAACATTCCCTCCTCTTCCGCAGCTGAAACAATGGAAAATCTGTTTTTCTTCTGCAACAGAAAAAGAAGGGGTCTTCTCGTCATGAAACGGGCAAAATCCGAAATGATTCTTGCCTCTTTTTTTAAGTTGTACATATTGGCTGACGACATCGACAATATTCGTTTCGGTTCTGATTTGCGCTAATTTCTCTTCTGAAATACGTTCTGCCAAATGTCTCCCACCTTGAAGAAATGTCTTCATTTTATAAAAACGAGCATAAAGATGCAAATTAGATTTTAACACATTTTCGGCCGACATGCAAACAGTCATTCAATTGGTCAAGTCTACTGCTTTTTTTGCGGATCCGGAACTTTAACGAAAAACAGCAGGCCTCCCCCGATCACGAACAGGATAATCAGGGCAAAAACGCCATCCAACGAGTTTCCGGTCAGCTGCGAGATGAGTCCGACCAGCAGTGGGCCGACTACAGCCGCAAATTTCCCGAAAATATTATAGAAACCAAAAAATTCGTTCGCTTGCTCTTTCGGAATCAATTGACCGAACAAAGATCGGCTCAACGCCTGCACGCCGCCCTGGGCTGTACCCACAAGCAGCGCCAACACGATGAATGTCTGCAATGAATCCAACTGCAAAGCATAAATGCAGATAAAAATATAGGTTAGGATACCCACAAAAATCATATTCTTGTTGCCGAACCGTTTGGATGCTCGGCCGTACAGGATGGAAAATGGGAAAGCAACGAACTGGACGATCAGCATAACAACAATCAGTTCATTCGAGGAGAGCCCGATGTCCGACCCTACAGCAGTCGCCATTTTGAAGATGGTCCCAACTCCATCAATGTAGAAGAAATAAGCCAATAAAAATAAAAAAGCTTGTCTGTATTCTTTGATGTTCTTCAGCGTTCCCCATAATCTTACAAAACTCTTGCGGATTACGCGCGGTTCTTTTTCGATGTAATAGTTCTGCTTGACATTCTTCCAATAAGGGATGGTGAAGACGAACCACCAAATCGCAGTCAGAAGGAAGCCGCCCTTCACAATTCCCCCCGTGCTCAATGGCAAAAAGCCCGTCAATTGGAAAAAAATGAAGATGACGAAAGGGATGGAACTGCCGATATAGCCCCAGCCGAATCCCGCTGAGGATATGCGGTCCATCCGTTCATCGGTCGTCACGTCCATCAAGGAGCCATCATAGAAAATATTTGCTCCGGAAAAACCGATCACAGAGAGCATGTACAACCCCAACAGGAACAGCCAATTTGCTTCGGGCACAAAGACGAACCCGATTGTTGCGAAAATACCGGCCAATGTGAAGGCCGTAAACAAAGGATTCCGGAAGCCTTTGTAATCCGCAACAGCGCCTAATACAGGAGCAAGCAACGACACAACCAGAGTAGCGGCCGCATTCGCATACCCCCAATACGCTGTCGAGTCAGCATCCGCCAATCCGCCACTTTCCGCGATCGACTTGAAATACAAAGGGAATACTGCCGTTGTGATCATGATGGAGTACGCCGAATTCGCCCAATCCTGCATGATCCAACTTTTTTCTTCTGTCGTGTAACGGTTTAGTTTTTCTTCAGTTCCCATATTACCCTCCCCCGTCCTATTCGGTTTGACGACAAGCACCTTGTCTAACTCATCATAACGAATGAACGAAGAATGGGCAACACCCAATAGTAGGATGTTGCCCATAGTTTTCTATTGTTTCACTTTAATCCTGAGCCGCTTCGTCGTACTCAGCCAATATTCCTTCAATTAGGGTCCAAGCCTTTTCAAAGCCCTCACCCGTTTCTTTCGAGAACATGATCAAAGACTCATCGCTCGGAAGGTTCAAAGCTTTTTTTATGCGGTAAAAGTGTTGATTCCATTTTCCCCGCGGTATTTTATCGCATTTTGTCGCAATGACCGAATAAGGAAGATTATAATATTCGATGAAATCCTTCATCTGGATATCATCTTCGGTAGGTTCGTGACGAAAATCGACAACCAAAAAGACATGCCGCAACGTGTCCCGTTGCGTGAAGTACGTCTCCAGCATCTGGCCCCATTTCGCCCGTTCTGTCTTGGAAACTTTTGCGTAACCATAACCCGGAACATCTACAAAATAAAATGAATTATTGATCAGATAGAAGTTCAAAGTCTGGGTCTTTCCCGGTTTGCTTGATGTCCGCGCTAACGCTTTGCGGTTGATCAACTTGTTGATGAACGATGACTTGCCCACATTGGAACGTCCCGCCAAAGCGATTTCTGCAAAACCGGTGTCTGGATATTGTTTCGGATCAACCGCGCTCATCACGATTTCTGCTTCTTGTACATGCATCTATTCTCACTCCTTTTCAAAGTCGTCTGTCTTTACAACGACATCTAAAGCTATTTCCGCAATCGACTGCCAAGATTAGGCGAAAAAATCCGGAAATCAGATTGAAAATTGTCTGATTCACCGGACTTCAAACGCAAGCTCATGTTCAGTTGATCTGTTTGCCGTCTTCATCGAACAACAACGGCGCACTGATGCCATTGACTGTGCTGTCGGTAATGACGCATTTCACGATTTCATCTCTGCTCGGGATATCAAACATGATGTCGAGCATGATGTTTTCGATGATGGAGCGCAAGCCACGGGCACCTGTATTTCTTTCAAGTGCTTTTTTGGCGATTGAGCGCAGTGCGTCATCTTCGAATACCAATTCGACGCCATCCAACTCAAGCAATTTTTTGTATTGTTTGACCAAAGCATTTTTTGGTTTAGTCAGAATATGAACCAAATCATCTTCCGTCAATTTTTCCAATGCAGCCATTATTGGTAGACGGCCAATGAATTCCGGTATCAAACCGAATTTCAATAAGTCTTCCGGAATGATCTGCTGCATGATGCTCTTGTCTTCCAAATGTTTTGCTTGAGGAGAGCCGAAACCGATAACTTTCTCACCAAGTCGCTCTTTCACGATCGTCTCAATGCCGTCAAAGGCACCCCCGACGATGAACAAAATGTTCGTTGTGTCGATTTGGATGAACTCTTGTTGCGGGTGTTTTCTGCCGCCTTGCGGTGGAACGTTCGCAACAGTGCCTTCCAAAATCTTAAGCAAGGCCTGTTGAACCCCTTCACCACTCACGTCTCTTGTGATCGATACATTTTCGCCTTTACGGGCGATTTTATCGATCTCGTCGATGTAGATAATTCCCCGCTCTGCCCGTTCGACATCGAACTCGGCAGCCTGAAGCAGCTTCAACAGGATATTTTCAACATCCTCTCCGACATAGCCGGCCTCCGTCAAGCTTGTCGCATCGGCAATCGCAAATGGGACATCCAGGATGCGCGCCAATGTTTGGCCGAGGAACGTTTTACCCGAACCAGTCGGGCCTATCAAACATATGTTGCTTTTTTGTAACTCTACATTATCTTCTTCTGACATCATGCTCATTTGGCCGATGCGTTTGTAGTGATTATAGACCGCTACTGAAAGCGTCCTTTTAGCTTTTTCTTGACCAATCACATACTCGCCCAAAATCTTTTGGATTTCTTGCGGTTTTGGCACTTCGGTGAATACCGCTTCACTTGGTGCATAGATCTCTTCATCGATGATCTCTTTGCACAGATCTACACACTCATTACAAATATATACATCCGGCCCCGCAATGATCTTTTTCACTTGGTCCTGAGATTTTCCGCAGAATGAACAATGTATTGTCCCGATACTTTCATCATGGAACACAATCATTCTCCTCTCTATATACTTACTTTCCGATCCAGCAAAACTTGTCAGGATACGCCGATTGCTTTGGCGCGGTTATCCTGACCGCTTTCGAACGGTTTACATCTTAACACAGAAAGGAAAAATTGAAAAAGAATATGATTCGTTTACCTAAATGGGGTTACAAGCCGAATATATCCCTGAGTATAAACAGATGGGACACTGACTATGGAAGACAATGTCCCGATCTCTGTATTCTGTTTCAACTTTTCTTATTCTTCGATTGCTGAATCAGTGATGATGCTCATCGCTTTCTTCATTTGGATGTCGTTAGTCAACATATCAGCGCTGACCAATCCGCGGACACGATCTGCATCCATGTTGTATTGTTTCGCTAGCTCTTCGATTTCTGCGGCGATTTCTTCTTCAGAAACGACGATGTTTTCATCTTTGATGATTTGTTCCAACACTAATGATGTTTTCGTGCGGACATCAGCATCTGCTTCCATTTGGACATGCAAGTCTTTCTCAGTAGTGCCTGTGATTTGGTAGTACAATTCAGGAGAGATTCCTTGACGTTGCATATCATTCAGGAAAAGATCCATTTGACGGTGCACTTCATCGTGAACCATCACGTGCGGCAATTCAACGATTTCAGCATTGTCCACTGCTTGTCTCAAAGCCAAATCCTGAACCGCTTCATCAGCTGCCGCAGTTTTGCTTTCTTCCAATTCCTTGCGGATTTTAGCTTTCAATTCGTCCAATGATTCTACTTCTTCGTCGATATCTTTTGCGAATTCGTCATCCAAAGCAGGCAATTGCTTTGTTTTGATTTCGTGTACGATTACTTTGAAAGTAGCTTCTTTGCCTTTTAAGTTTTCTGCATGGTACTCTTCAGGGAAAGTGACGACAACGTCTTTTTCTTCTCCCGCTCTAACACCTACCAATTGTTCTTCAAAACCAGGGATGAATTGATTGGATCCCAATTCCAAAGAATGGTTTTGATCTTTGCCGCCTTCAAAAGCTTCACCGTCGACGAATCCTTCATAGTCGATTACAGCTGTGTCGCCAAGTTCTGCGCCTTCTTCTTTCAATACCAATTCAGCTTGACGCTCTTGTTTTTCTTTCAAGTTGTTTTCTACATCCTCATCTGTAACGACGCGGTCTTGTTTTTCAACTTTAAGATTTTTGTATTCTCCCAGTTTCACTTCTGGTTTCACTGTGACTTCAGCAGCGATGACCCAAGGTTGACCTTTTTCCATGCTCTTGATGTCAATTTTCGGTTGAGAAACAGGATCCAATCCAGCTTCTTCGATAGCTTGTGAATAAGCATCCGGCAATGCGCCATTCAATGCATCTTCGAATAAAGATTCTTCACCATAAATGTTGTTGAATACGTGACGAGGAACTTTACCTTTACGGAATCCAGGAACGGAAACGTTCTTTTTCAATTTGTTGAAGACCTTATCCATTTCTTGTTTGATGATTTCTTCTGAAATTTCGAATGTTAAGACACCATCGTTAGTGCCTGTTTTTTCCCATTTTGCAGTCATTTACTTTCCTCCAAAAATCTTGATTTTATTGCAATTAATTTGATATTGCACACTCTCCAATACTACACTAGAAAAACGGTGTTGTAAACTAAAAGTGCTTAATTAATCCGTTTTCGTGCAAAAATTGTGGCCGCTATCATCGCTTTAAGCACCTATTTTAATGGTTTCTTAGATTTCTTTCAACACCTGTTTTTGGTATAATCATGCAATGGGGGTGATCGTCAGTGGCCGTAAATTATCCGAACGGCAAAAAGTTCCATGCCGAGTCGCATATGCCGAAAACTGCAAAGAGGAAAGACTTCGTATACAGCAACCGGGGAATGACGCTTGAAGAAGAAATCAACAGCAGCAATGCACATTACCTTTCATCAGGGAAAGCCGTCATCCACAAGAAGCCAACGCCTATCCAAGTCGTCAAAGTGGATTATCCCAAAAGAAGCGCGGCCGTCATCAAAGAGGCTTACTACCGGCAGTCCTCCACTACCGACTACAACGGCGTATACAAAGGGCTTTACCTGGACTTTGAGGCCAAAGAAACAAAAAACAAGACAGCCATACCTTTGAGCAACTTCCACGAGCATCAGATCATCCATATGAAAAGGTGTATCCAACAGCAAGGGGTCACGTTCGTACTGATCCGTTTTTCCGTTTTCAACCGCGTCTTCTTGCTGAATAGTTCCTATTTGATTGACTTTTGGGAGAATACATTGAATAATGGCCGTAAATCGATTCCGTTGGCTTTTATTGAAGCGAATGGGATAGAAGTGGCATACGGATTCAATCCACGGCTGGATTATCTGGATGCTGTAGACAAAATGCTTGAACGTACTATCAAATAATTAAGAGGTGAACCACATGCCGAATGAAGGCAATCATACAAGATCACGCGCAAACAACAGAAAGAAGAATGGAAATGCGAAAGGCCCAAGCAAAAGCAAAACGGCCGTGAAAGCGAAAAAAAACGGGCGACCGCTTTGGAAGAAAATAGTTTTCGGTATTCTGGCCATCGGGCTGATCGGGCTGGCTTCCGGCGCCGGGCTTTTCTTCTACTATGTTTCCTCCGCTCCTGAAATAACCGAAGAACAGTTGAGCGGAACGGTGGCATCTACCATTTTGGATCCGGACGGAAATGAAATCAAAGTAATCGGCGGCAGTGAACAATCCCGAACACTGGTCAGCGCCGAAGAAATACCCCAAGTGCTGAAAGATGCTATCGTCTCGATAGAAGATCAGCGTTTCTACGATCATAATGGCATTGATCCGATCCGAATCATCGGCGCCCTGTTCGCGAATCTCCAACAAGGCGGCATTTCTCAGGGTGGCAGCACCATTACCCAGCAATTGATCAAGTTATCTTTTTTCTCGACAAGTTCTGAGGATCAGACTCTCGAACGGAAAGCGCAGGAAGCCTGGATGTCGATGCAATTGGAGAGAGAATACACGAAAGATGAGATTTTGGCATTTTACATCAATAAAGTCTACATGTCCAACAACGTCTATGGCATGGGTACAGCTTCCGAATACTTCTTCGGAAAATCGATCACCGATGTGACACTCGCGGAAGCCGCCACATTGGCAGGCATGCCGCAAGCCCCTTCCCTGTATGATCCGATCAATAATCCTGCAGACACTCAAAGCAGGCGCGACCTTGTACTGGATATGATGGTAGAAAATGAAAAAATCACTACCGAAGAAAGTGCAGAGGCAAAAACGATTCAGATTCAAGACACCCTCATCGACCATTCCGGCGACGTCAACACGTCATTAGTAGTCGATTCTTATATCCAACTCGTCATCGATGAAGTTGCAGAAAAGACCGGTTTGGACGTCTATGAAGGCGGATTGACGATCACTACCAATATCGATATGGACGCACAGCAGCGTCTGTACGATATCGTGAATACGTATGACTATATCGAATTCCCGGATGATCTGCTGCAGACCGGTGTTTCCATGATTGATGTCAATACCGGCGCCATCCAAGCAGTCATCGGCGGACGTAACCAGGACGTCCAACTTGGGCTCAATCGCGCTTCCACACTCGAGCGCAGCATCGGCTCTACAATGAAACCATTGGCGGTCTACGCACCTGCCATCGAATATTTGGACTATTCGACAGGCACCTGGGTCGTCGATGAGCAATACAGTTACTCCGACGGCAGCGAGATCAACAACTACGACAACGAGTACAAAGGTGATCAGACCATCCGTGAAGCATTGGTCGATTCGCGCAACATCCCGGCATTGAAGACTTTCCAGGAAGTCGGTGCGGATAACGCCTTTTCTTTCCTGAAAAAATTGGGCATCACAATCACGAACGATGGTCAGGAATATTTGGTCGAGTCCAATGCCATCGGTGGTGAAGCGACACCGATTGAGCTGTCCGCGGCTTATGCAGCCTTCGCTAACGGCGGTACCTACTACGAACCTTACACGGTCCAGTCCGTGACGACTGCGGAAGGTGAAGAATTCACCTTCGACCCGAACGGAACAGAAGCGATGAAGGAGTCCACAGCCTATATGATCACCGATATGCTGAAGGACGTCATCTCCGAAGGAACAGCTACGAACGCACAGATATGGGGCTTACCGCAGGCCGGAAAAACTGGGACAACCAACTACACGGATGATGAACTGGCCGCAGTCGGCGGCACAAATGTTCCTTATGCTGCCCCAGATGCCTGGTTCGCCGGTTATTCTACCAGCTATTCCATTTCAGTATGGGTCGGCTATGACAATTCCAAGGAGTACGGAAACTTTTTGGATTACCAAACACAAAGTCTGACACGCGATATTTATCGTGAATTGATGTCCTACGTCTCCGAAAATACCGATTATGCCGATTGGACGATGCCTGCGTCGGTCAGTCAAGTTTCGATCGAGAAGTACACAGATCCAATCATGAAGCCCGGCCCGAACACGCCGAGTAGCCTGATCGCCACTGAACTTTTCGTAAAGGGAACGGAACCCACTTCCACTTCCAAGAAATACGGTGTGACATTGTTGGCGCCTTCCGGTTTGAAGGCCGGCTATGATACCAACAAAGATGAATTGACCATCGAATGGGATAAATATTCAGCCAGCGGCACCGATTCGAATGCTCAAGCGCAGTACACCGTAACAGCAGGCGGTACATCCGAAACGACAACAAATACAAAAGTAGTCATTAAGAGTCCTGATAAAGGCACCATCACGATCTCTTTGATGGTCAAAGTCGGTTCAAGCACCTCACCTGCTTCATCTATCCAGTTGACCATCGCCGATCCGGCACAGGAGTCCTCCGAAACGGACTCCGCAGATGAGGACAAACCAGTCAGCGAAACCTCATCGTCCTCAAGCTCTTTGGAAAGCGAGCAGGTTTCCTCTGCCCCAGAGGAAGAGGAAGCACCAGAACAAAATCCATAAGAAAACAGCCAACTCCTTTTACCGGAGTTGGCTGTTTTTATATTTACGGATGCTGCAAGATGCTCTGGTCGACTTCATTTCAAACCTAAACGTTTTTGGCCTTCCGCGCACATCGAAAGCAACGGGCAAACGTCGCACTTGGGATTTCTGGCTGTGCAATGGTATCTGCCAAAGAAGATCATCTGGTGGTGGGCATCGGACCATCGCGCCTTCGGTATTTTTTTCATAAGAATCTCTTCCACTTCCAGAACCGATGCTTTCTGGGGAGCGATCCGAAGCCGCTTGGATATCCGTTCCACATGGGTGTCAACGGCGATCGCCGGAATATGGAAGCCGACGCTCATGACGACATTCGCTGTTTTGCGCCCTACGCCGGGCAATTTTGTCAATTCTTCCAAAGTTCGGGGCACTTCGCCGTCGAAGTCTTCCAACAGCATTTTGCAGCATTTTTGGATGTTCGCGGCTTTGTTCCTGTACAAACCGATCGTCTTGATTTCCTCCATGATCGACTCAAGAGGGGCAGCAAGGAAAGCCTGTGGCGTCGGGAATCGGCTGAACAGACTTGGCGTAACTTTATTGACGGAAACGTCTGTTGCCTGGGCGCTGAGAAGTGTCGCGATCAACAGCTGAAACACATTCCGATGCAGAAGTTCGCACTGCGCATTCGGGAACAACGCAGCCATCTCATCCAAGGCTGCTACAGTCTTTTTTTTCGATAACATCATTCTTCCCCCACCTATTCGTCTGCGTCTGTGTCCAGCCAATTGTACAGCGGTACTTCCATCGGAGCATCCGATCCTGCTTGTTCATCGAATTTCCCCTTATTGTTTTGAGTCCGCGACGGCTGCTGCTGTGTCAGATCTTTTACGCTTCTGATGTTTTTCTTTTCCCAAGCAAGCAGAATGCGATCGATGTACTTCAGGCTGTAGACGCGGTTCAATACCGCTTCCTTTAAAGCTGATTCAATCAGTTCAAGCGGATAATGGTCCATGTCGATCCAGCTTGCGATTGTCTGCATTTCGATGGGCGATAAGTTCCTACCGAATTCCTGCTCGAACATAGTCATGATATTCTTTCCCTGTTGCTGGACGGGCTGTTTTTTCTCGGATCGTTCCATCAATTGGAAAAGCCGTTGATAAATAGGGTCCAAGGAATAGGAATCCTCCACTTTGCCGGAGAGATCCTTTTTCGTCTCCATCAAGATCATTTGCTTCTGCAGCAGATTATGCAGTAGGGAAAAGACATCCTTTTCGGCGATGCCCATATTTTCGGCTATCAGTGCCAGATTAGGAAAAGGTATGTTCTTGTCGATGTAAGCTTTCAACTGCAGAACAAAGATGAACTCCGTATCAGCAAGCCCGATTTTTTTGTAGTTCTGCAGCAAAAAATTAGGGACCAGCGTCTGCCCTGATTCGATCCATTTGGTTAATTCATTGTATGACATGCTATCAATAGACTCCTTTAGAAAAACTGAGAGTGGAACAAATAGTTGCTATTTGCCCCACTCCCATTCTGTTATGATTAAACTTGGACTCGTGAACCGCCTTGTTTACGGGTAGATTCTGTTCAGAAGACGCGGGAACGGAATCGACTCACGAATATGTTCGGTTCCGGAAATCCATGTCACCATTCTTTCAAGTCCCAATCCAAATCCGGAATGAGGAACTGAACCGTATTTGCGCAGATCCAAATACCATGAATAGTCGTCCTTACTCAGTCCGAATTTTTCGATCTGTTCGCTTAAACGTTGGTAATCCACTTCACGTTCACTGCCGCCGATTATTTCTCCATACCCTTCCGGAGCGATCATATCCGCGCACAGAACTACTTCTGGGCGATCTGGATGCTCTTTCATGTAAAAAGGCTTGATCGCCTTCGGATAATTAAGGATGAATACCGGTCTGTCCGATTGGTTCGCGATAAAGGTTTCATGAGGCGAACCGAAGTCATCCCCCCAGACGATATCATCAAATCCGTTTGCATTCAACAAAGCTACGGCATCATCATAGCTGATGCGGTCGTACGGCAATTGCGTGTATTTTTTCAGCAATTCTTTGTCGCGCTCCAGCGTATCCAAGTAGATATCACAATTATCCAGCACCGATTGTACCAGATAAGCGACATATTTTTCTTGGACTTCCAGACTTTGATCCTGATGCATGAAGGCCATTTCTGGTTCCATCATCCAGAATTCAATCAGGTGGCGGCGTGTTTTCGATTTTTCGGCACGGAAAGTCGGACCGAATGAGAACACTTTCCCGAAAGCCATCGCTGCCGCTTCCATGTACAATTGCCCACTCTGGGACAAGTAAGCTTCCTCGTCGAAATATTTGGTGTGGAACAGTTCGGTCGTCCCCTCCGGCGCGCTGCCGGTCAGAATCGGCGGATCCACCTTGATGAATCCTTCTTTATTGAAGAATTCATAAGTGGCCCGGATGATTTCGTTACGGATCTTCATGATGGCGTGCTGTCTGGATGAACGCAGCCAGAGATGACGATGATCCATCAGGAAATCTGTCCCGTGCTCTTTGGGCGTGATTGGATATTCCTGGCTTTCCCCCACAACTTCGATGCCAGTCACAAGTAATTCGTATCCAAGCTTCGAACGGGTGTCTTCCTGAATGATCCCTTTGACGATCAGCGAAGTTTCTTGCGTCAGCGATTTTGCCACGTCGAACAATTCTTCACCGACATCATTTTTCAAAACGATGCCTTGGAAATAGTGGGCGCCGTCACGTAATTGCAAAAAAGCGATTTTTCCGCTGCTTCGCTTGTTGGTTACCCAAGCACCAATGGATATTTCTTGCCCTACATATTCTTTTGCTTGGTCCATTGTGATAAGTGTCAAACTATTCTACCCCTTCTGCCACAAAAACAATTTATTTTTTGTGGGTTTCGATAAATTTTTTGATGCGATCTACTGCTTCCGCCAGTAGTTCTTCTCTTACAGTATAACTTATTCTGGCATAATCCGGGTACCCAAAGCCATCACCTGAAACCAAAGCGACATTTGCTTCTTCGATCAGCGCCAACGTAAAGTCTTTCACTTCTTCAAACCCACACATTTCCGCTGCTTCCTTGACGTTCGGGAAAAGATAGAAGGCTCCTTGAGGTTTTGTGACTTTAAAACCAGGAATACTCGCAACAAGCGGATAGAAGAAGTTCAGGCGCGCTTCGAATGCCGCACGCATCTCCTCCACAAAATCTTGCGGGCCGGATAAAGCAGCCAGTGCGCCATATTGGCTTGGTCCGGCAGGATTACTTGTAGAATGGCTGGATAGTTCGATCATTTTACTGATGATTTCCGCATTCCCTATTGCATAGCCGATTCTCCAGCCGGTCATAGCGTATGTTTTGGAGATACCGTTGATGATGATTGTCTGGTTCTTGATTTCCTCTGACAAGGAAGCGATTGAGATGGCTTTATTTCCGTTATAAGTCAGTCGGTAGTAAATTTCATCAGCGATGATCAGGATATCGTGCGCAACCGCCCACTCACCGATTGCCTTCAGTTCTTCGGGCGAATAGATCATGCCTGTCGGGTTCGATGGCGAATTCAAAAGCAAAGCGACTGTTTTTTCGGTGCGATGTTTTTCGAGATCCGCCACTGTCAGTTTGAAGCCTTTTTCAGGAGCTGTTTCGACCAGAACATTGACGCCGCCAGCCAGTTTGATTTGCTCCGTATAGCTAACCCAATAAGGTGCAGGGACGATTACTTCATCTCCGGAATCAAGAATGACTTGGAATAGCGCAAACAAAGCATTTTTGGCACCTTCAGTCACGATGACCTGATTGACTGCAAAACTGACTCCATCATACTTCTGGTGATAATCCACGATCGCTTGACGCAATGGCAGAATACCGGCAGTCGGGGTGTAGTGATTCGCTTTGTTTGATTGGATCGCTTCTACTGCAGCGTTCAGAATTGAAGCATGCGTATCGAAGTCAGGTTCCCCTACGGTCAGGTTAAGGACATCCTTACCTTGCGCTTTCATGACGTTGACTTTCGCTGACGTCGCCAATGTCGGGGATTCGCTTATTTTTTTCATTCTTTCAGAAATTTTTACCATCTCAATCACTCCAATTTATATGTTTTCTATATCTTTGAGCCATTTACCAGAAATAGCGGATATCAAATAGTAACCAATCGTATCATTTGCATTTTTGTAGGTGACTTCCCAAACTGGTTCTTCGTTCTCTATCCCCAGTCTCGCCTCCAGAATCCGTACCGGGTTCTTATCCGCCTGGGTGATTGATTTAGCTTCGCTTTCGGTGATGACTTCCGCAGTATTCAGGATAGTGGTTTCACCGCCGTCTTTTTTTATGATGACATATAATTCCTCGTTATTGTCATCGATGCCAGCCAGTGTGAAATACGTCTCGGATCCATTGTACCAATAAAAATCTTGGACCTTCTGGATATTGGCGGTCTCTTCAGCAATGACGGTTGCTTCTTTCTCCGCTTGAAGTATCGGCTGCTGGCTTCGGTAAAATATCGTGTAGGAACTGACGATCATCAGGAAAAGAATCACAATCGCCCCAACAATGATATTCTTCTTCACATCTTCCACTTCCTTATCTTTGTCTGAAACTTAATTGCAATCTCACCTAATTATTAATGATACCTTAAAGATCAAGATGATGGAATATCCCACCGTATTATTTTTTCAGAAATTCTTGAATTTCCGCATTTATTTCAGCATGATCGGCCACTTTGATCTCTACACCTTCCGGGAGCATCTGTTGCATACGTTGGGAATAGTTACTTTTGATCAATCTATCGTCCAGGCAAATGACGACGCCTTTCGTGTTTCTGGAGCGGACGAGTCTGCCGACTCCCTGTTTCAAGCGGATCATCGCCCGGGGTAGAAACTCTTCATAGAATGCCTTCTTGCCTATATTCTGGTGATACGCTTGGAACGCAACATTTTCAGGGCGATGAGGCGGGTCGAATGGCAGTCGTGTGATCACAAGGATTTCGACAGCTTGATCGGAAAAATCTATACCTTCCCAGTAGGAAGCGGAACCCAATAAAACTGCCGCATCGGCCGACATGAACCGATTATGCATCCTTCTTCGGCTGCCGGAGAAACCTTGAGCCAGTATTTCCGTCCCCGGGAAACCATCAGAGACCGCATTTTTGAGTTGGTTATGGACCTCTTCCAACAAACGGTTGGATGTGAACAGAACCAATGCTTTTCGTTGTTGCGGGAGTACGATTCCACGTAATGTCGAAACGATTTGTTTGGCCGCTTTTCTGTCATCTAAGGTCGTGATGGCTGTCATCTCGGTGGGAAGGAAAATCTGCAACCGTTCACTCAAGTTATAAGGTGAATTAAAATGCGCTTCTTGCAATTCGGCTTCACCGATTTTGTTTTTGAAATAGTCCAGCGAATTATCAACTTTAAGTGTCGAGCTCAAGTAAACCGTTCTGCTGAATCGCTCTTTGATTTTGGAGTGGATTTCTTCCGAAAGGGCGAGTTGGTTTATTTCAATCGCCAGCGAAAGCAGGTCATTAGCCCAATTAAAATGCAGTACATGATAGGTGCCTGGGCGATCTTCAAAGAAATATAGCAGATTACCTTGCACCGCATCCAAATCATCAACCAGGGCCTTTGCGCGCGGACCCATGACCGGATCATTCCCCAAATCAACTTTATCCAGGCAGCGCATCGCGGCAAGCCTTGTCTCTTGGATGTACTGGTGCATTTTCTTGTAGATTTTCTTCATTCCATTCTCAATCTGAAAATGTTCATCAAGATAAACCTCACCCTTTTCCCCAACCTCATTGATAAGGGAACGCATCAACACTTCTTCTGAATGGGCACATTCCTGCAGCAATTGATCAACCGCGAATTCGAAGTTGAACAAATCATAGTCCAAGGAGTCACCGTCGGGCTCCTTCTCTATTGCCTCGCGAAAATCCCGCAAGAAATAGCCGAATCGCTTCAATCGCCGTTTCAGGATGGACAAAGCCACGCTTTTTTTGTGCGCATCCTGATAGACGCGCGGGAACTGATGCGCCTCATCGAGGATCAAGGCGATGGACTTAGCCTGCCCAAACATAGCCAGATCATCGATGTGATGACTCAAAAAGGAATGGTTCGTGACAATCAAGCTAGAGTGCTCCACTTTTTTGTTGTTGAAGGAGAAGAAATCATCGTCGGCCCATTTCCCTTTTAAGGGGGCCTCGTGGCTCTCATATGTTAATTTCTCCCATAGAAAATCAAAATTTTGCGCTTGACTCAATTCGCTGATATCGCCGGATTCCGTTTCGGTCAACCAGACAAAGATGCTCATCATGATCAAAGCTTCCTTTTTGGTGAGAGATTCCAAAGTCAAAGCGGCCAACTTCTCCAAATGGACGATGTTTGTTTTCCCTTTCAACGAACTTACCTGCAGCTCAAACGGCAGCATTTGGCGCAATCGGGTCATTTCGTTATCCATTATCTGCTCCTGCAGCAGGAGTGTGGAGGTGCTGATCAGGACTTTATTTTGCGGAGTAGCCTGATAAGCAGCGGGCAACAGGTAGGCCAAAGTCTTCCCGATGCCAGGTGCAGCTTCTATCGCCAGATTTTGGCGAGTTGCAGCCAAATGGAAGTCGAAAAGCGATTGCATCATCTCGACCTGCTCCGTACGGATTTCCAATCCATGATTTCCCATCAGTCTTTTGGCTACTTCGGAGAAATCGGCAACTTCTTTTTCTCTGTAGGCGGTCTGTTCCGAGCGTATCTCCTTTTCCTTCAGTGCCAATCCATTTTTGACGTAGATTTGCTGCGGGAGCGGGGAGCGCATCTCCTTGGCGATTTCATAACTTTCATAGAAAAAGGAATCGTTGTCCACTTGACAATGCGCCGACAAGAAATTCAATTTTTCCAGCGTGACCAACGGCAAATTGATTGCCTTCTCCTTTAATTGAAGAAAAAGTTCCGCAGTTGCTCGAGCATCGCTTGCGGCATCATGAACATTATCATGCGTCAGGTCGAAGTAGTGGGATAAATCGCCCAATCGATAACTGGACAAAGTCGGATAAAGGATTTTCGTCAACTCCACCGTATCCATTGCGCGCAGCAAAAGCGGCGGCATGCCGACTTCGTGGAAGGAGCTGTCCAAAAAATGGTAATCGAAATGCACGTTATGTGCTACAAAAACGCACCCTTCCAGCATGTTATAGATGAAATCACACACGTCTTCAAAATAGGGAGCCTCTTTTACGTCCGTATTCTTTATTCCAGTCAACTTTTCTATGACATCCGGAATTTTTCTGCCCGGATTGATGGTTATATTGATTTCCTGAACTATTTTACCGGCTTGCAGTAAGGTACACCCGAATTGAATGATCCGATCACCTCGTTTGAAACTGGATCCCGTTGTCTCAAGATCGACAATGGCATAGGTTTTCTTCATAAAAACAATCTCCTAAATAAACAGAAGTCTCTCCTGTTTCGGTATTTCTTTCTACTGGGCTTTCCCTGAAAATATCTCATAACAACAGGAGCCTCTGCGAAAAAACTGTGCATTGGATGCAGCTGACCCCATTATATCCTATGTCGCGGGTAATGTTACCGTAAAAACGATAATTGTCTTATTTTTTTGATGGCCTACAATGAAAGGTTTCCTGATGGACAAGAAAAGCTGAACGGGTTCGTACAGCCCTGAAAGAAATTTAGGAAATCTGTCCGACTGAGCATCGAAGAGCGCAATAGGACAGATTTATCTAATTTCCGAATGCAAAGGGTCCCTTTCTTCGATTAAACGATATCAGAATAAATATCTTTCACATTTTTTTCTGGATCGATTACGATATATAATTTGTTTTCGGATGAAACGAATGATGATTGATATTCATTGTCGAATCCGTCTGTATCCAATGCTTTGTAAGGGAAGTAGATGCGGTCCACTTCAACGATGACGTCGGATTTTGGGTGATCTTCATCTTGATACAGGATATCCATTTTTTCGATGTCTTGATGGCTCGCAACGCGATCGAACATGCCTTGCTCAAGGCCGCCCAGATTGATATCGCTCGTGTTGACATGATCTGCTTCCTGGTTAATTTCGATACGCAAAGATTCGCATGGGTGGATTTCTTGGAAATCACTGTTTCCGATTCGGCCGTAGCTCGTTGTGACTTGTTTGATCCATAAGTCTCCGATGTATTCGCGCTTGATCGTCCATGTTTCGCCATTTCTAAAAATAAATCTCAATCCTGTCATTACTTTTTTCATCGAAATCACTCCTGATATATTTACTTTTTGAATATGTAACTATTTTATCATATTTTTTTAAAAGTGGGTACAAATACATTTCCGATTACGGAAATAAAGTAAGTTGGGATGCTATAGGTTATTCATGAATTCATTTACGTTGACGACGGCTCTTGTATGCTTCGCCGATGCGATTTCATGTCCTTGTGAATAGGCCGCGCACTCGAAGAAGTATTTGTTCCCTCTCTGCTCCGTCACTCTTACCGTCACTTTTATTTCAGCATGGATGGGAGAGGCTTTTTTATGATGCAGATCACAGTGTATCCCTACAGTCGTGTCGCCTTCAGAAATATGCTCCTTTACGATTCCCATGCAGGCATTTTCGATCATCGCCAACAATGCGGGTGTTGCCAGTACCGGCAACGTACCCGATCCGATCTCGGACGCCAAATCTTTTTCCCCCACGGTATAGTCGGATTCGAACATCTCATCCAAATAAATCATCCTTCTTTTCGTAATGAAGTCCCTCAGTGCGAAGGGGCTATTCTCCAGTTTGTTTGCCAATACCAACGTTTTCAATTCTTCGAAAATTTCGCCCACGAAAGGCCCGCCACGTTGGATCCCCAGCAAGGAAAGCAATTCTTTTCCGTCCAAAGCCAAATCTTTCAGCGTATGGATCGGCATGGATTCGTTCAATTCAATCAGATTTTCGCTCTGGTTCGGCAGGCCGAACCCTTCAATGATGGCTTCAATCTCCAACGCAATTTCGATCCCTGTTTCGAACAGGAGCGGATAGTCCCAAAATTGCTGGAGGCGTTTGTTGAGCGCCTGTACGCCTGTGCGTATATCCATGATCTCCTTGCGGGAACACTTCCATTGGCGCAAAAACGGTTCGATTGCTTCATCCTTCAAATCAAGGAAATGCACCAACACGGTCCAAGCAATCGTCGTCCCTTTGAATTGCAGCGGAAACAGAGCCAAGTCGATCAATGCCTTTTCCCGATTTTGGAATCCGGGGCACATCTGGAACAAACGGGTTTCGACAAAAAACTTGATTCCGCCCTTGCGGTTTCTTCCGATCAGAAGCTTGTTCCACTCTTCACGCACACGTTCTACCGCAATTTTTGAAAGGAGAGGATGATACTCGACGATGGCTTCCTTCGTCGCTTGTTCGATTTCAAAATCCAACTGACTCACGAACCTGGCTGCGCGCATCATGCGCAAAGCATCTTCCCTAAAGCGTTCTTCCGGATTTCCGACCGCCCGAATCAATTTGTTCGCCAAGTCCCCCTGCCCGTTGAAGAAGTCTTTGATGTTTCCATGGCGGTCGATTGCAATCGCATTGATCGTAAAGTCGCGCCTTTTCAAGTCGTCCTGCAGACTACGCACATACTCGACTTTCTCCGGTCTGCGGAACTTTTCATACTTTGATTCTGTCCGGAAAGTTGTTATTTCGTATGTCTCACGCTCATGTAACACCATCACCGTTCCATGTTGGATGCCTACATCAAAGGTGATCGGGAAGATCCGCTGAATTTCTTCAGGCATAGCGCTCGATGCGATGTCGACATCCGAAATATCCAGATTCAACAGCGTATCGCGCACGCTTCCCCCAACAAAGTAGGCTTCATATCCAGCCCGCTCGATGGCTTCAATGATCGGTATCGCTTTTTGAAATTCCGGTGCATTTATGATCATAGGAAGTTTTCCAATCCATAGATCAGATGGTCGATTTCCATGACTTTTCTGCACGAAAGGGCTACACCGTTCATGAATGAGTCACGGTCATAGGAATCGTGTCGGATAGTCAAACCTTCTCCAGCACTGCCGAATTGCACCTGTTGATGCGCAACAAGGCCAGGTAAACGGACACTGTGGATTTTCATACCATGATAATCAGCCCCTCTTGCACCTTCAATCAGTTCTTTCTCATCCGGATGCCCTTGTTGATGGTCACCTCTGACTTCGTAAATCAATTCTGCAGTCTTGATAGCGGTGCCGCTTGGCGCATCCAGCTTATTCTCATGATGCAATTCCATGATCTCCACATCCGGAAAATATTTCGCTGCTTTTGCCGCGAATTCCATCATCAGCACGGCACCAATCGCAAAATTCGGGGCAATCAAGCCACCCAAACCCAACTCTTTGGAGTAGTTGGTCAATTCTTCCAATTGCTCACTGGAAAAACCGGTAGTACCGATTACGGGGCGCATGCCATTTTCAAGAGCGAACCGCGTGTTGGCATAAGCTGCATCCGGTCTCGAGAAATCGATCCAAACATCAGCTTCAATCTCCTTGACGAGCTCCGCTTTATCACGGAATACTCTCACAGGATGGCCGGCGTATTGCGGTAATTCATCCAGCTGCTTTTCCGTTGCGAAAGGATCGTATACAGCCGCTAAAATAAAATCTTCCTGCCGCAAAACCATATTCGTGCAGGCGGTCCCCATTTTGCCTTTAAACCCCGAAACTACAATCTTCATTCCACATGTTCCTTTCCTGTTAACGCTGCCGGCACGCTTTTTCCGCGCCATGTCCGCGTTGTATCAGATCATATTTTTTTCTTCCAACTCTTTTAATTCTTTCGTGAACTTCTTGAAGCTGATTTCATCGTATTGGATCAGCGCGATATCGATCTGTTTTTTCAGATAATGGATGCGATCCTTCACCGCCAATTTTTCCAGCGACTTTTCCACGATTGCTTCCAGATCCTTATCGAAAATGTCGGATTCCTGGATGTATGGATTGTCCTCCAAAACGCCAAAAAATGAAAGGACTTGGTAGGATTGATCGAAGAACAACTCCAGATAAAAATCCTCTTTCCAATTCAACCGCAGATCATGGAATGCCTGTTCGGGATCTTCGAATGTCTTTCCGTCCTTATAGTACGTGAAGGCATCTTTCGGATTGCCGACTACGGCAAACCCCATCCCTCTGTTCGTTGTATGGACTTCCTCAATCAGATGGATATTCTTCAATAAAATCTCATGATTGAGCAGATAATTGAGTATCCAAAGGGACTCTCTGCGCTTCAATTGATAATTCTGAATAAACCAAGAAATAAAATTTTTTTTCTCCTCCAAAGTAGGATTCATCATTTTAAAACCTCCTATCCGATGGGATGACGACTTATTGATCGAAATGGTGCAGCTCATCATGAAGTTGAAGCAACTCGGTATTGGCGGGATAAAGAGCCAATCCTTGGTGGATGACCTCATTCAACTTTTCCCAATTGCCTTCCTCTCTCAAGAATGCTGCATATTCCAGCAAAAACGGCTCATTGTCGGCAAAATGCGGGTAAGCCGCCTGATATTCTTTGCTTGCTGAATCATAGTCCTCCAAGGCATTATGGCTGGCTGCCAACAACCAATTGTATTGTGGCTCGTTGTCTTCCTGCTCTGCCCGCTCGGAAATGTATGCAATCAATTCCTCGAATCTACCTTGTTTCAGCAACAGGTTCCCTAGGGCCAAGTGGATACTGGAGAGGTCCGGTTCAAGCGCTGCCGCCTCAAGCAAATTCTGCTCCGCATCCTGCTCCCGGTTCAGCTTCAATTGCAGTCTGGCCGCTGTCGTGTAAAATTCATGCTGATAAGGATTCCGCATGATCGCTTGTTCCATTATGGTAAGCGCTTCTTCCAACTCCAATTCAGCCTCGAGTGCATTTGCCAAGTACAAATATGCACTTAGGTAAGCATTGTCCGATTCGAGCAATTTATTAAAAATGGCGATGGCCCGTGCATACTCCTTAAGTTGGAAATAGGTGAAGCCCAGTTGGAAATAACTGTCAGGGAAATGTTCATCGGCCGGGATTTTTTCCAAATACTGCAAAGCCGTCTCGAATTCACCGATCGCATTATGACAATCGCCGAGGAAAAAGTGCAGTTGCGTTGCGGATGCGATTTCCCCGTTTCCGTATACAAGTTCCTCATAGATTGGGATCGCCTTCTTGTACTCCCCGATCGAATGGTACAGTTGTGCCAACGCGTAATCCAGTATGGGTTCTTCCGGCAACAGCTCCATTGCTTCAAAAATTTTCTTTTCGCTGACTTCGTATAATCCTTGTACTTGGTAAGCATCAGCCATCGTCAACAAAGCCTGTGGGTATACGTCACTTTTTTTATCGATCGTGAGCAGGATATCCAAAGCTCGATCGTAATCATCTTCATCTATGGCGATTTCCGCTAATGCGATATTCCACTCCTGTATGTCCGGAGCCAGATAGTTCAACGCTCCAAATGCCTCTTTTGCTTCACTCAAGAATCCCAGGGCATGTAGCGTTTCTGCCAATTCGGCCAAGTCATCGCTGTTGTTCTCTAGGACGGATTGCTCTACTGATTGTTTGAAAAGTTGGACAGCCGCGCCCAAATCGTTCTTTTGAATGGCTTCTATCATTGCCTGTGCTTCTCTATTCATTCATCTACTGCTCCTTCAAATACACTCTTCTTGCTGGTGCTCTTCCTTTATATTTTATCATAAAGTTCAGCATCTGTATCTATTTGTTCCTCAGGCTTTTCTCTCCCAAGGATCCACCAACAAAAGCTGAACGGGTTCGATCAGCCCTGATTAAGGAAACACTGTGACCTAATCGGTCAAGTGTATCATTCCTCTAAGCGATTGAAATCGCAAGAGTCATGACACTTTAGGAAATCTGTCCGACTGAGCATCGAAGAGCGCAATTGGTGAGAGACTTCCTCTGTCAGCAGGTTAGTCGAACAGTATGTCTTGGCTCGCAGAGACAAGAGGTTCCTTTTTCCTTTTCCGAAGGGCTAACCCGTGAAGCTGGCCATCATTTTAGGTGCATGAAACATTTTGCAAACGCGTGAAACACCTACGGTGAAGCACTTTTCAATCCGAAAAATTATATACTTTCCTAGTGTACAAAAAAATAAAGCTGAAGCCCCGTAAGGCCCCAACTTCATTTTTTTAGGAATTATTTAACTGCATCTTTCAATGCTTTACCTGGTTTGAATGCAGGAATTTTGCTTGCTTCGATTTGGATTTCTTCCCCAGTTTGAGGATTGCGTCCTTTACGAGCTGCACGATCACGAACTTCAAAATTACCAAAACCGATAACTTGAACTTTTTCACCGTCTTTTAATGCTTCTTGAATCACTTCAAATAATGCATCAACGCTTGCTGTAACATCCTTTTTAGTCAAGTTTGTTTTTCCAGCAACTCTTTCGATTAATTCAGCTTTGTTTGCCATGTTGTCCTTTCACCTCCTTTAAAAAAGAAGAATACATGCTTTCTTTGATAACACAACAAAACATGGAATAACTATTTTTGAGTGGTCCAAAAACAGTTCTGAAATACCGCAGTCAAATTGAAAAGATATTTCTAATAAAGAATATCACACAAACCGTGCTACTGCAACGATTATAGTGGATTTAATGCCTTCTGAAGATTAATTATTTTTTTTGTCTGGCGATCAAATGGAAAGGGGTGCCTTCAAAATTGAACGAATCGCGGATTCTGTTTTCAAGGAAACGCTCGTAAGAGAAATGCAGTAATTCCGGGTCATTGACGAAAACGACAAATGTCGGCGGTTTTACGGCCACCTGTGTCATGTAGTAAATCTTCAGGCGACGGCCTTTGTCGGTTGGTGTCGGATTGTGCGCGACGGCATCCATCAGGACATCATTCAATAAGGATGATGAGATACGGCGGTTTTGATTTTCGCTGATTTCCTTGATTTTTGCAGGAATATTGGACAATCGCTGTTTCGTCACTGCAGAAACATACATAATCGGTGCATATGAGAGGTACTGGAATTCCTTGCGGATTTTTTCCTCGAACTCCTTCATCGTATGATTATCTTTTTCTAAAGTGTCCCATTTATTGACAAGAATGATGATCCCTTTACCTGCTTCATGTGCGTATCCGGCAACTTTTTTGTCCTGTTCCTGGATACCCTCTTCCGCATTCAGCACGACCATAACGATGTCCGAACGCTCAATTGCACGGATAGCACGCATGACGCTGTATTTTTCCGTGGATTCGTAGACTTTTCCTTTTTTGCGGATTCCGGCTGTGTCGATCATTCGGAATTTTGTACCTTCATCATCAACGAACATCGTATCGATAGCGTCACGTGTTGTGCCCGCAATGTTTGATACGATTACGCGTTCTTCTCCCAAAATGGCATTCACCAAGGAAGATTTGCCGACATTCGGACGACCGATAAAGCTGAAGTTGATGATATCTTCTTCTTCCGCATTCTCGTCTTCCGACGGGAAATTCGCAACAACCGCATCAAGCAGGTCTCCAAGACCCAAGCCGTGGCTGCCTGACACTGGATAGGGGTCACCTAATCCCAGACTGTAGAAATCGAATATTTCGGCGCGCATTTCTGGATTGTCCACTTTATTTACCGCCAATATGACAGGTTTATCTGACTGGTAAAGGATTCTCGCGACGTTTTCATCGGCATCCGTCACACCTTCTCTGACGCATGTCAAAAAGATGATCACATCGGCTTCTTCAATTGCCACTTGTGCCTGCAATTTGATTTGGCTCATAAAAGGCTCATCCGTGATATCGATTCCGCCTGTATCAATGATATTGAATGTTTTACCAAGCCATTCTCCTTTTGCATAAATTCTGTCACGCGTGACACCCGAGACATCATCGACTATGGAAATCCGTTCTCCCGCTAGTCTGTTGAATATTGTTGATTTTCCTACGTTTGGTCTGCCTACTATGGCTACTACTGGATTTGGCATCTAACCTCCGCCTTTCTTTTCCTCTACAACACAAATCTTTTTGGGTATTTGCTCACTGTATATGGTTTTCTCAATGTTTTCGTCCATGTCAGTTATAACATACATCCATCGATAATAACAACAAAAAAAGGGCATGGATGGAATTCCATGCCCTCACATGTTCATGTTCCTTGCTGATTAGGCTTCAGTGTCGTCTTTCAAACCTGAAAGTTTGTCACCTAATAAATCTGCTAATGTGAAGTTCGCGTCTGAATCGTCAGCCACATATTCTTCGGTTTTTTTCTCTTTTTTCTCTTCAGCTGCTGGAGCTTCGTTTGCAGCTTTTTCTTCCAAAGCTTTGATGCTGAGGGATAAGCGTTGCTCATCTTCTTTTGCATCCAATACTTTGACTTGAATCTCTTGACCTTCCTGCAACACTTCATGCGGAGTCGCAATGTGTTGATGCGAAATTTGGGAAATGTGCACCAAACCTTCGACGCCAGGGAAAACTTCCACAAACGCACCGAAGCTTGTCAAGCGTTTGACAACACCTGTCAATACAGCTCCAATCGGCGCTTTTTCAGCGATTGCATCCCACGGACCAGCCAATGTGTCTTTTATGCTCAAAGATACACGGCCATTTTCTTTGTCGATGGATAAAATTTTGACTTTGACGGTTTGACCGATAGCCAATACATCTCCAGGATTCTTCACATGCTCGTGGGCAATTTGGGAGATATGGACCAAACCATCCACGCCACCCAAATCGACGAATGCTCCGAAGTTGGTCAGACGAGCGATAGTACCTTCGACAATATCTCCGGCTACCAATTCATCCATCAATTTACCTTTGTTGGCTTCTTTTTCTGATTCGACAACCGCTTTATGTGATAAGATTAGACGGTTTTCGCTCGGCTCAAGTTCAACAATCTTGAATGTCATTACCTTGCCTTTATAAGAACTGAAATCTTCCACAAAGTGATCTTCTACCATTGAAGCCGGAACAAATCCTCTCACACCGACATCAACGACCAATCCGCCTTTAACGACGTCTTTGACTGGTGCTTCGATAATTTCGTTGTTTTCGAATTTATCTTGGATATCTTTCCAAACGATTTTAGCATCAACACGGCGCTTCGAAAGCAAGAAGCTACCATTCTCTTTGTCTTTGATTTGTTTGATGACAACCAAATCCACAACGTCACCTACGTTTAGGATTTCTGTAACTTCGTCGAAGGGTTTTGCAGATAATTCGTTGTAAGGAATGACTCCTTCAACGCCGCCCCCAATGATTCCTACGATGGCTTGTCTATCTTGGATGCTTAAAACTTCCCCCTTGACAGTATCGCCCACCTCAATGGATAACGCTTCATCCAACACGTCTTGCATAGTCTGTTCAACGTTATTGGACTCTTCTTCATTTAATTCTGGGTTTTCAATGTAATCTGACATGTAACTATTCCTCCTAAAAGTCTGCGGCAACCGATTGGCTAGGTCTCTTAACCTCCCCGCCCTGCGGCTGAGATGTTAATCCTTGACTCTATATTTTTGAAAGCGTAATACTGCATATAATCATTCTAACATTTTTGCTTAAAATCGTCTAGTATTGTTAATCCAATGTTTGTAAGGGTTTTAACTGGGCTTCGATAATTCCTAGGATCATCTGGACAACTTCGTCGATTTCCAGATGGGTAGAGTCCAAAACGATGGCATCATCCGCTTTTTTCAAAGGGGAAATCGCCCGGGTGCTATCCAAATGGTCACGGCGTTTCATGTCTTCCGTCAATTCTTCCAGTGAAGTGCTCATACCCTTGGCAATGTTTTCTTTGTAGCGTCGCAACGCCCGTTCTTCTGCAGTCGCGGTCATGAATATTTTGACCTCCGCTTCCGGCAATACGACAGTTCCGATATCTCTGCCATCCATCACAACACCGCCTAATTGTGCAATGCTCTTTTGGCGAGCAACCATCTCTTCACGAACTTTTGCGTAAGATGAGACCAAGGAGACATTTTGGGTCACTTCATCCGATCTGATTGATTCAGTTACGTCGTCTTCATTCAGAAAAACACGTTGCATTTCGTTTTCGGCAGTCGAAAATGTAATCCTGATTTCCTGCAGCAACTTGTGCAAAGCCTCTTCATCGTGGAGATCCCCTCCGGTGGATAAAGCCGCATACGTCAACGTCCGATACATCGCACCAGTGTCCAGATAAATGTACCCTAACTTTTCCGCAACTTTCTTTGCGATGGTGCTTTTTCCGGCCGATGCGGGACCGTCTATGGCAATGTTCATTTTTTTCACAATAACCCTCCAACTTCGTTCTCTACGATTTCATCGAAAAAGCCGCCTTATCAGACGGCTTCCGTTATTTAACTTGCAGTACCATACCGATTTGTGCTTCTGTGCTGATCAATCCGTTAGCCTGCATCAATTCATCCAAGGTCATTCCATGGTTCAAAGCGATCCGGTAAAGGTTATCACCCGCTTTGATGGTGTAGGAATTATTGTATTCCCCGGTTGTCGTTTCAGGTTCCTCGACTATTTCAACCGGCGTTTCAACTACTGCTGGTACAGCACTTGAACTCGGGGTTTCCACAATCGATGATTCGGGTTCCGTGACGCTTTCAGCGATTTCGTTGGATGATTCGGTCACTTCGGAAGACGCTTCTTCACTGCTCTCGACACTGGAACTGGCCACTCTTTTGTTGATCATCACTTGTTCAGCACTCTTAGGTGCGGGAGTATTTTGATTCTGTTTATTAAAATAGATCGTAGCAAAAGGAATAATCAGAATAGCCAAAAAGAGAAACAGCAATACTTTTAATAGAGGTGCTACTTCTTTATTTTTTGTATTTCTGGCTGAACGCGAATATTGTCGGCTCTTCAGATTCTCATCTTCGCCGAACTTGCGTGACCAAGGCTCTCCATTATTGCGATTGCGATTCTTTTTATCCATTCGGGTTCCTCCTATAAGTGATTCATGCTAATTGTAGCACATTTCTGCAAATTTTGGGTTAAATTTTATAAAAGAAAAAGGTCGGAAAGGATTTTTTCCCAATGTGGCGACACTGTCGTTGGAACCGCATTCTTTGGGCTTACTCCCCCAGCTAAAAGCGGTTCCCCGTTCCCACAGTTGTCGCAGCAGTGAGTGGGTTTGACAAGACTGCTTTTTCCAAAATAAGCAGAGATGTAAGCACGTCTGCAGTTGTTGGTATCGGCAAACCCCTTCATGCTCTGCAGAAGATTTTCCTTAAGCTCGCGCCTGGCCGCGACGAAACGCTTCGCTTCCGCTTGCGTGAGCTGTTGCCTCAGAATATGCACAAGCAATGTTTGTTCGGTTGGACTTCCGTAATCGGGATTGATGGCTTTATTTTTGAGGACACTCGCAATCACAAAATCGTTCGGAAAATCGCCTTGCAGCATCTTCAACTTGAAAGTGTAGTCCGTTTCCGAATACAACAGGACCGCCGCGCTCTGTTGCCCGTCCCGCCCTGCTCTGCCTATCTCCTGCACATATTCCTCAAGAGAATTCGGCAGGTGGTAATGGATCACATAGCGGATGTTCGGTTTATTGATCCCCATCCCGAAAGCACTTGTGGCGCAGATGACGTCCAACTCATCCTGAAGGAATTGATGTTGGATGGTGATTCTGTCTTCATTTGTCCGGTCGGCGTGATAGGCTTCCGCCCGCAAACTTGTTTTTTTCCGGATCATAAAGGCGACCGCATCAGCTTGGGCCTTACTGGAGAAGTAGATGATACCGGGAGATGGATATTTCTCCAGAAGCTCCAGGAGGTGTTCGTTTTTCCCTTCTGGAGGCACTGCTACGACTTTATAATAAATATTGGGGCGGTCAACGGCTCCCTCGAAAACATTCAAGTCGTTCCCGTCGATATGCAAAGAACCGATGATGTCTCTCATCACAGCCGAGGTAGCTGTCGCAGTGAGCGCCAGTGTCAGAGGGTTGCCCAATTCTTCTCTTGCCGCTCCCAGAAAAAGATAATCGGAACGGAAATCCAAGCCCCACTGGGAAATGCAGTGTGCTTCATCAACCACAAATAAAGCGAGCGAAATCTGCTTGAGTTTATTCAACACAACTTGATTCTGCAGCATTTCCGGAGAAAGGAACAAAAACTTTATTCGATCCAGGCTGCTCAGTAATCTTTGCCTTTCTTCGAACTGCATCATGCTGTTCAATGAGGCCGTTCTTTTTTCGCCCATGAATTTCAGTTGGGCAACTTGGTCTTCCATCAAAGACAAAAGGGGTGAAACGATGACGACTATTCCATCCAAAAGATAGCCGCTTAGTTGGTATATCAACGACTTCCCTGTTCCCGTCGGCAAAGTGGCCAGCGTGTGTTTACCTGCCAAAACCGATTGGATTGGTTCTACTTGGCCGACTTTGAATTCCGAGTAGCCGAAGTATTTCTGGAGTTCTGATTTCAATTGTGCTTCATCCATATTTAGCCGCAACCTCACTTCTTATTTGGATCAAACGGGACTCAAAAAAGTTGATTTCGGGAAATACTTCTTGAATTTCCCGGTAATCGACTCGAACTTTTTGTGCCGCAAGCTGTTGCAGATATTGCATTTTCTCCTTATCCAAAAATGCTGGCACTGGGAATTCCCTATAGATCAGTGCGATTTCGGCAAAGTGATCTTGAATTGTGCTCTGTTTTAATCCCCGCATCGAAATGATTTCATTCATCCCATGTCCGTTCCGGAAATAACGCATGGTCGTTTCCGCACTGGCGGAAGCCAAGCCGGTTTCATTTGCCGTCATGCGCATCACCGAAGAAAGGACAGGAAACTTTTCCGGCTCCTGCTCCAAAGAATCATACAATCTCAGCCAATTTTGGTGCAGCAATATTTTCACTTCGGCTTCATCTACCTTGAACAGTCCAGCCATTTGTCCGGTTGTTTTCCTTAGATGGTCATTGCCTTCAAACTGCATGGCAAAGATGCCGGCATCCCTTTCAGGTAAACGTGACAGATAGGCACGCCATTCCTCGCCACAACTTTTCGCAAATGACTCTTTATCCTCGGAATGCTGCGCCAGCAAACGCTTCATCCAAAGTTGCTCTTTCGCTTCCCTCTCAATGGGATAGTACTGTTTATTCTTATGCAGCATTTCCGAAAGGATTTGGATCAGAAACAGCATCCGCCGACGCAAAACACCTTGAATGAGCGCAAATTTCATCTGGTTTCCCAATGAGAAATGCGCATGACTGCTTAAAAAGTCATTTTTTTCCCCGATACCCGCTTCCGTGAGCAGATAACCCAAACCTTCGTTGCCGCTGATCAAACCTTCAGAAGTTAATCGCTCAAGTCCTTTTTTCAGCACTTTCGGCTTCATGCCCGGCATAGCATTGAAATAAGCTTCCAAATCATACTGTCGGCACTGGAGCATCGTGGACACGGTCCGTTTGCCGATCAGTACATAAAAAAGAGTCGCTTCCTTAATGGGGCGCTCGGTTGAAATGCAATCCAAAAAAAGATACTCTATGTATGTCAAACCTTTCATATTTTCACCACCATATTTCTGTAAAGAAGGTACTGTATGTATTATACCAAAGTAAACCAGGATAACTGCATCGCTTGCGGACTTTGCCAAATAATTTCGCCCGAACTCTTCGATTACACCTCCGAAGGGATAGCTTTCACAAAAATGGATGCGAATGCGGGAACGGCACCAGTTACGGCCGAACAATTTGATGCATTTCTGCATGCCTACCGCAAATGCCCAACCGGCGCCATTTTGCGTTCCAACCGTCCGTTCCCTTCAGCGGAATAGCGACTCTGAGTGGTCCTTGCTGAAGGATAAATCCAAAAGAGGCTGTACCCGAATCAATGATGATTCGGGTACAGCCTCTTGATTTTGAAACGATCAAATCGTAAAACGCAAATGTTTCTTAAGCGATCGGAACCTTATTATGTGCCAACCAAGGCTTCAACTTCGGCATCACCAATAGGATGACCGCACTGACGACAAGTCCTTTGATGATATTGAAAGGCACGACGCCGGCCAACACCAATTCTTTGATGGGGCCCATTTCAAAATTCAACAGATACATGTACAACGGGGTGATGATGAACCAATTCGCTACCGATAAGACAACCGTCAACACCAAAGTGCCCGTCAACAGCGCCAAAATTACGGCTGTTTTTGTTTTTGCTTTTTTCAATAGATAGTAGACAGGTAATGTGTAAGACAACGTCGCCAATAGACTCGCGAAGTCCCCGATCGGATACCCCATATCACCGCCTGTTTGGACGTAGTGCAGAACGGAGCGAATGACTGCGGAGATGATTCCGCCGGCCGGTCCGTACAGGAAAAACGAAAGCAGAATCGGTAAATCGCTGAAGTCGATTTTCAGATAAGAAAAAGCTGGGATTACCGGGAAAGCGATGAACATCAGCACAAATGCCAATGCCCCGAATAGTGAAATGCCGACCAATCTTTTTGTTTTGTTTTGTTGTATGTTAATAAATCCTCCCTGTTGACTGTCTCAGAGATGGGTTCCTCCAAATCCAAATAGACCCTATTCTTATCATCCGCTAATGGACACATAAAAATAGAGCCTTTGAAATTGCAATCCAAAGAAACCCCATCTTCTTCCATCCAGACTGTACTGTCGGTACTGGAATTACACCAGTTCAGCCCGCAATGAACCACTGCGAGGTCGTGGACTTTCACCACCGGTCGGGAATTTCACCCTGCCCTGAAGACGAATCTTATTTATATTTTTGTTATACACAAACTATACGCGATGCACACTCACTTGTCAAGGAAATTATCACGATTTCGAGATAATGATTTTAAGACTATCTTTCGATCGTTCTGCTCAACCGGCATGAAATGGAAAACTGGCCAAGAAAGTTGTCCCTACACCAGGCTCGCTGTGAACTTCTATTTCCCCATCGTGCGCTGCCACGATTGTCTTCACGATCGAAAGCCCGATGCCGGTCCCTTTCTGTTTCGAGTACGTCCGCGACTTGTCATTTTTGTAAAAACGTTCGAAAATGAACGGTAAACTTTCTGCCTGAATGCCGATTCCGTTATCGCTGATTTCGAAGACAACTTTGTCCAACATATCATCCAGCCGGACCGTGATATGGATGAATTTTTGTCTGCGCGTGCCGATTTCGGCTGAATAACGCACCGCATTGTCGATAAGATTGTAGAAAACCTGATTCATTTTCTCTTCGTCAAACGGATAGGTTTTGATGCCATCCGTCAGTTCATAAGAGAATTGGATCCCTGCTTCTTTGAAGCTGTTCTCGAACCTGCCGGACAAATGGTTGAAGAAAGTGGCAAGATCGACAGGTTGCCGATTCAGGTCAACATAACCCGCTTGCATGCGCGACAGATCCAGGAGGTTATTCACCATTTTGTTCATCTCGGTCGCTTCATCCAAAATGATTTGAGCCATTTCAATTTTCTCATCATTACTTTCAGCGATGTTATCGATGATGGCTTCGCTGTAGCCTTTGATCATCTGCAACGGCGTCCGCAAGTCATGGGATACATTCGTGATGAAATCGCCACGGATAATATCCAACTGCCGTTCGTTCGTGACATCCTGCAACACAATCAGGACGCCGGATGTTTTTTGCAGATCTGTTTGGATGACCGGTGTCACTTTTACTTTATAATGCCGCTGTGACCAACTGAAATCCGCTTCCGATCCTGCAGCCGTGCTGAAAGCGTGCTGGACCATTTCCTTGAACTGATGCGGTATCGCTTTTGCCTCGGCATCCGGATCCACCCTCCGCCAAAAATCCAAAAACTCTTGGCCTGGTCCGTTCACTAATTTCAAATGAAAATTTTGATCAAAGTAAAGAATCCCGGCCGGCAAGGAATCAAACAGATGATTCAACAGTTCGCGCTCTTCCCGGTTCATCAACGTTGTGGCTTGGAGGGTCTTGCCCAGCTTATTCATGGCCGTGCCCAGTCCGGATATCTCGTCATAAGATTCGAAGGTGATCCGCTTCGAAAAATCATTCCGTGAGTATTTGAAAGCGATGTCCGTCATAACTTCCAACGGTTCCGCAACATTCCTGATCAGGTGCTGATAATAAATGATCGTCCCCATGAGATAGACGGTCAACAGCAATAGCGTGATGCTTTTTGCATTCAGATCATACGCCTGAAATTCATCCAGATCGTAACCGATGACGAGCATTCCGGCCTGTCCCTGTAATTCAAAAGTATGGACAAAAACCATCAAAAGCAAGGGATTATTTTCCTCATCCTCTATGGTGATTTTGCTGAAATCATCCAGATTGCTGTCGATTGCATCCTGAATTTGGTCATCCGCCAGTATGTTCTCCAGAAGCAGCTCGGACTGCCCTTGCAGATCCGGATTTGGCACGACAAAACGGCTCTGATCCCCTAGTTTGATGTAATAGGACAATTCCGGATTCAATGGTTGGGCAGTATCCGCTCGTGTGAGATAACCTTCAGGGTCGGACATAATGGTTTCCTTGTACGCGGTGATTTGCTCCTGCAACAGTTTGTTGTAAGTATCTTCGATTGAGTTCACGCTGATGATTGCGTGGCCGATATACATCAAAGTCATGATGGTTACAGTCAAAAAAGTCAATAGGACCCATGATTTGAGAAAAATGCTCGTTCTTCTCATTTTTTATTGTCTGCTGCTTGGTCATCATTCGGGGAAAATTTGTAACCCATCCCCCAAACGGTCACTATCATTTTAGAAACAGGTTTCGATTGCTTCAGCAGTTTTTCACGCAGGCGCTTGACGTGCGTGTCTACTGTCCGCAAATCGCCAAAAAATTCGTATTTCCAGACTTCTTTCAAAAGAACTTCCCTCGTGAATATTTTTTCCGGGGATTTTGAAAGGTAAAGAAGTAATTCAAATTCTTTGGGCGTCAAATTGATAGCAACCTCGTCAACCAGCACTTTTCTGGCATCCGGAAAAATCTTCAGCATCGGATATTCGATTGTGCTCGATTCCGATTCTGAAGGCTTAGTCCGCTTCAGGATGGCTGCAACCCGCAGCATGACTTCTCTTGGACTGAACGGCTTCACAATATAGTCATCCGCTCCTGACAAGAATCCTTCCACGCGATTGTTCTCTTCGCCGCGGGCAGTTATCATCATGATCGGTATTTCTTTTTCCTTGCGGATAATTTTGGCTACTTCAATGCCAGTCATTCCGGGAAGCATGATATCCAACAGCACCAGATCGTAATGGTTATTCAAAATCATTTCTACCGCTGTTGTCCCGTCCTCTGCCTCGGCTGTTTCGTAGCCATCCTTTTCCAGATAGAGTTTCAGCAGTCTGCGGATGCGCTCCTCGTCATCCACAATCAATATTTTCCCGCTGGAATTTGTCATCTTGATCATCCTCTCCGATTAGATAAGAAAACTACCTTTTTGATGCCTTTTCGTTCGCAAGGGCCATATTTTTCAGCTTCTCGATTTCAAACGCCTTCAGCTCTCGGTGTTGCCCCGGTTTAAGATCACCGAGCGTAAGAAATCCAAATGATTCCCTTTTCAGTTTTTCGACGGGACAACCAATTTTTTCGAACATTTTTTTGACTTGATGGTTCCAGCCTTCGTGGATGGTCAATTCAATGATTGCTGTATTTTTTTGGGAATTGGCGGAAATCAGCTTAGCCCGCGCTTTCGATGTTTTTTTGCCGTCTATTACGATTCCGTTCTCCAATTTGTGAAGATCGGAGCGTGTAGGGATGCAGCCGACTTTGGCGACATAGGTTTTGTCGATATGATATTTGGGATGGGTCAACAGGTTCGCAAACTCACCGTCATTGGTCAAAAGAAGCAGCCCGGTCGTATCATAGTCCAATCTGCCGATCGGATAGATCCGCTCTTTTACATTGAAAAAATCAGTGACGACAGTCCGGTCTTTATCATCCTTCACAGAGGATAGGGTATTCTTTGGCTTGTAGAACAAGTAGTAAACAGGCTGTTCCCGATAGATCGGCAAGCCGTTCACTTCCACTCTGTCACTTTTCGACACTTTGACCCCTAGTTCCGTTACCTTGTTTCCGTTGACGCTGACTGCACCCGAAGTGATCAGCTCTTCGGCTTTCCGCCTTGATGCTATTCCTGCGTGAGCAATAACTTTTTGTAATCTTTCCATTTATTCACCTATTATTCTTATTTGTTTTTGTCGGTCATTCTTGTTCCGGTATGACGGAATCTGTCTTAAAAAAAGCAAGTTGGTTCTCTGTTTCTTCGTCCGCAGGGAAATCAAAAAGATCAAATGATTCATTATCCTGCATTTGGAATAATTCGTCCACATTCGGCAGATCATCAATTGTGGTCAACCCGAAATAATTCATGAAATAATCGGTTGTGCCGTAGATAATCGGCCTTCCTGGTGTTTCGGAACGTCCGATTTCCTTTATCAACCCCCTCAACAACAGCCTTTGGACCAATCCCGCTGACTGCACGCCGCGGATCTGATCGATTTCCATCCTGGTCAATGGTTGCTTGTACGCGATGATTGCCAGCGTCTCCAGCGCAGCTTGCGATAAATGTGTCGCGAATGGCGAAACAGCGTACATTTTGATGAGTTCTGCATATTCTCTTTTTGTGGCGAGTTGGTACCTTTTACGGGTTTCGATAAGCGTCAGACCGGAATGGATGTTGTCGTTGTGACTCGCCCGCATTTCGGTCAACAGATTTTGCGCTTCCAATGGGGTGGTCTCCAATAAAGAGGTGATTTCGTCCATACTCAAGCCATCATCCCCTGCCACAAACAGCAGACTCTCCAGTGCCCCTTTTTTATTCATTTGCTAAAACTCCCATATTGCGTAGTATATAAATGTCTCCATATGTGCTTTCTTGCGAAAAATTGACTTTTCTTTCTTTGACCAATTCGAGCATCGCCAAAAATGTATTCACGATCTGCGATTTGGTATGGACTTCAAAAAAAGCCGCAAAAGGAAGCCGCGGGTCAGAACCATCCGGCAGGTTGTCCAATTTTTCCATGATCCAAGTCATCGTCTGGTCCACCGTGTATTGTTCCTGCTCCATTGTGGCCTGAAGCGGCTTCTTCTTCTGCAGTTTCTGATACATCTTCTGGAGCGCGGCAATCAGATCCGCTGCAGAAACTTCGCCTGGAGCAAGCGGAATCGCTTGTTGGAGCTCCTCCAGGTCGGTTGCCGGCTTCGTGAAATACAGACCACGCTCCTGTTCCATCGTCTTCAGGGCTTTGGCGGCTTCCTGGAATTGCTTGTATTCCACCAATTGCTGGATCAAGCTTTCCCTTGGATCCTCGCCCTCTTCATAAAACTCCTCTTCGAAAGTCACTTCTTTTTTTGGAAGCAACATACGGCTTTTTATTTCCAGCAACGTCGCAGCCATCAACAGATAATCGCCGGCAATATCCAATTTCATTTCCTGCATCGTGTCCAAGTAACGCAGATATTGATAAGTCACTTCCGCAATTGGAATATCGAAAATATCGACCTTCAGCTCTTTGATCAAGTGCAGGAGGAGATCCAACGGTCCCTCAAAATCCGGCAATATGAGGGTGAGTTCATTTTGTTCGCTCACAAAGACCCACTCGTTTCCTCGTCGTTTCGGTTCAGTTGTTTCTGATTCCATTTGGCGATGAACGGCGCGGTTTCGAGAGTTCCGTTGATTGCGCTTGTGGGATAGTGTTGTTGCAAGCCATCCAGCAAACGATGGACAATGCCTTCCTTCCGGAAAGAAGGCGAGACGGCGATATGGCGAACCAACACCATCGCTTCATTTATTTCCACGCCTATCAGAGCAACGATATTATCGGTCTCTTCATCTTTCCACAAGAATAATCTCCTATCGCCATTTTCAATGTAGCTGTCCATTTCCGGCTTCAGCCTCGCTACATTCTTCAGATCTGTCACATAAGAAAGCAGACCCATAGCTATTTTTTCACATGATTGATTATAAGAAATGAACACTTCGATCTCCTTCTCACTTTGTATTTACCCCGACAGCCGTGCTTGGATGCACCCAGTTTGAGGACCCCTTTATTACAGGGCAGTCAATGCATTCTTCAATAAGGCTTTGAAAGTTTCTTTGACTCGGGTAGTCGTTTCGACGACTTCTTCATGATTCAGGGTCGCTTGCATGCCTGAAGCTAAATTAGTTATACAGGAAATCCCGAAAATGCGCAAACCTGCATGACGCGCCACAATGGCTTCCGGTACGGTGGACATGCCGACTGCGTCTGCCCCGAGCACCCGGCACATACGGATTTCCGCTGGCGTTTCATAAGTCGGACCTGTCAGGCCGAGATAAACCCCTTCTTTCAAATCCAAACCCATCTCCGAAGCGACTTGTTTTAATTTCCCTTGATATTCAGCATCGTAGGCTTGGCTCATATCCGTAAATCGCGGCCCTTGAGCGGGATCATTTGGACCGATCAAGGGGTTTTGCCCCGTCAGATTGATGTGATCCGTGATCAGCATCAGATCGCCGGGTGTGAATCCATAATTGATGCCCCCTGCTGCATTTGTCAGCGCCAAAGAGTGGACGCCAAGCTGCTTCATTACCCTGATCGGAAAGGTGACCTCTTCGAGTCCATAACCTTCGTAATAATGAAAGCGTCCTTGCATAGCAACGACTTTTTTCCCACTCAAGTTTCCATATACAAGTTGGCCTTTGTGGCCTTCAACCGTTGATACAGGGAAATAAGGAATTTCCTCATAGGGTATCGCAATCGCATCCGTTATTTCCTCAGCCAATTCGCCTAAGCCCGAACCCAAAATCAGGCCGAATTCAGGTTCCAATAAGCCTTTTTCTTCCAAAAATTTGGCGGCTATCCGCACATTGTTTTGATCATTTGTCATATTCCTACACCTCACTAGTCCAATTCATCCAAAAAGCTGCGACCGTTTTTAGTAGCTTCAACCCGAAAATTATCGGATACGGTCGCACCGATATCAGCAAACTTGCCTTGGTTCAGCTTCCCGCGTCCTGCCATTTTTTTCGAATAAGCCAATAAAGGCACATATTCGCGCGTATGATCTGTTCCCGGGAACGTCGGATCATTTCCATGGTCCGCGGTAATCAACAGCAAATCGTCATCCTCTAAAGCAGCCAATATTTCAGGAATGCGCGCATCAAAGTCTTCGATCGCCTCAGCATAGCCCTTCACATCCCTGCGGTGACCGAACAGGGCATCAAAGTCGACCAAATTCAGGAAACTGAGTCCACGGAAATCTTTTTCAATGACTTTCAGCAACTGGTCGACACCGTCCATGTTGCTTTTCGTGCGTACATATTCCGTGATGCCTTGCCCATTGTAGATGTCATTGATTTTGCCGATAGCGATGACAGCGTGGCCTGCTTCCTTCAAATAATCCAGCGTTGTTTCCCCGAATGGATCCAAAGCATAATCGTGCCGATTGCTTGTACGGGTAAAATTCCCCGGAGTGCCGACATACGGTCTAGCAATGATTCGCCCGATCATGTAGGGATCCTCCAAAGTGATTTTTCTGACATATTCACAGATGGCGTATAATTCCTCAAGCGGGATGACGTCTTCGTGTGCAGCAATCTGCAGCACCGGATCCGCCGAGGTGTAGACGATCAGATCACCGGTCTGCATTTGGTGCTCACCGAATTCATCCAGGATTTCCGTCCCACTGGCAGGCTTGTTTCCGATAATTTTCCGGCCTGTATGGGTTTCAATTTTCTGGATCAACACCTGCGGAAAACCTTCAGGAAATACGCGGAACGGTGTCTGGATGTTCAGCCCCATGATTTCCCAATGGCCTGTCATCGTGTCTTTGCCGACGGACTGCTCCTCGAGTTTTGTATAATAGCCAAGAGACGCATTGTCGGGCTTTACGCCACTCAGTTGACGGATGTTTCCCAAACCCAACTTTTCCAGATTTGGAATCTCCAACCCAGCGACTTCCGCGATATGTCCGAGCGTATCCGACCCGATATCTCCGAACTTATCGGCATCCGGCGCTTCGCCTATTCCTACTGAATCCAATACGATCAAATGAACGCGATTAAATTTCATGATCCTATTCCTCCCTTATCCTCAACAGACTTGAATTGTTAAGCTTCAAGCACGAGGATGATATTTTTGATAAATTTCTGCCATTCTTTCTGTCGTGATGTGCGTATAGATCTGGGTTGTGGAAATATCAGCATGCCCCAACAGCTCCTGTACAATCCGCAGATCGGCTCCATTTTCCAGAATATGCGTCGCAAAAGAATGGCGCAGCATATGCGGAGATACATTTTTATTGATGCCGGCATCCCGCACGGTTTGTTTTAGATTTTTCCAGATCCCTTGGCGTGTGAACCCGTTGCCGTGGAAATTCAAGAACAAGTAAGCCGTCTCTTTCCTCCCATGCGCCAAAGCTGGCCGACTGTCAGACAGATACTCCGAAATCCAGTAAGCAGCTTCCTCGCCCAACGGCACGATCCTTTCCTTGTCACCTTTCCCGATTGTTTGGATGAATCCGATATCCAGATGGATTTCGCTCATCGTAATGTTGATAAGCTCACTGACGCGAAGGCCGGTGGCATACAGCAGTTCCAAGATGGCGCGATCCCTTAGGCCCAGTACGGTTTTGACATCTGGCGCGGCCATCAGGCGGTCGATTTCTTCCATCGAGAGTACTTTCGGCAACTTCTGCTGTTTTTTGGGCAGCTGTATGGTGACCATCGGATCGTTTTCGATCAACCCTTCTTGCTTCAAGTATTGATGGAATCTCCGCAGGCTGGTGATCATCCTTCCGATTGAAGCAGTCGCCAATTTTTCCTCATTCAAAAATTGAAGATACAAAAGCACATCCGGTTTCGTCACATCCCCGAATGCCTGGATTCCACTTTGTGCCAAAAAATGACTGTATTTTCCGAGGTCCCTTAGGTAACTGATGATCGTGTTATCGGACAGTCCTCTCTCGATTCTCAAATAGCGCCCGTATTCATTGATTTCTTCTTCCATATCCCTGACCCATTTCATCCTTATGAAGTCTGTTTGTTCCTAAGTTTTTGTTGGCATTCCCGACAGATGCCATGAAAAGTCAACCGGTGGTCTTTCACCACGAATTGGTAACGGGATTCGACATCTTTTTCGACCTCACCCAACAGATCCTCGTGTATTTCCTCTATGTTGCCGCATTCGATACACAAAAGATGGTGATGGAAGTGCTCATTGCTGGTCCTTCTTAAATCGTAGCGCGATAAGCCATCCTCAAACACAACTTTGTAGGTGATGTTCAGTTCAGTCAAAATCTCCAGTGTGCGATAGACAGTCGCAAGACCGATATCGGGATGCTTAAGCCGCAACAGCAGGAAAATCTCCTCCGCACTGAGATGCTCCTTTTCCTTTTCCAACAGCACGCTGACAGTCGCTTCCCGTTGAGGAGTTAGCTTGAATCCTGCCTCTTGCAATTGTTTTTTGATGGTGTTTAATGACAATTCCGTCACTGCTGTCGGCTCCTTTGAGGACAGGTTGATGGCCTAATCCTTTTTGATTAATTTTGTGTGTCCATCTTCTTGGATGATCAGTCTGGCTTTCAACAAGTGGCCCAATGCCCTTTTGAATTGCGCTTTGCTGATTCCGAAGTATTCTTTGATCGCTTCAGGGTCACTCTTGTCCCAATAAGGCAAACTGTGCGTCGGGCTCTGCTCCAACAATACCAAGATCATGGCCGCATCTTCACTGATGGCTTCATGCGCACGCGGTTTCAAGGATAGATTCAACATACCGTGTTGACTGATGCCGATGACCCGTCCGCTGACGACTTCACCCAAGCGCGGTTCAATCTCCCGCTCGGATGGGTGAATGAATCCGATATAATGATCGTCCGTCAGGATGAACGTCCCAACTAATTTCAAACGGAAGACAGTCCCAGTGATGTCCTTATTTTTCAATTCCTCACCCGGCGTTCGGGAAATGGAACGAAATACCGGTTCGTCGGCAATGGTACCCCACAGACGATCTTTGCTGTCCTGTTCCAGGGCGATCAGAAGACGATCCCCCTTTTTCGGCCAAAGTGATTTGATATCCGGCAAATTATCCAAGGAAACCACAATTTCTTTGTCATCGAGGCCGATGTCGACAAAAACGCCCAAATCTTTCCGGACAGCCACAACTGTTCCCCAACCATATTTCCCTACTTGGCTCGCGGGCTCCTTCAAGGTCATGCGCAGTTGCTTGTTCATTCCTTCGTACACAAATCCTTTGACAGTGTCACCCAATTGCAACGCTGTTTCTGACTCTTCTTTATCCAATCGGTAGGTGATGCCGTCTTTCTGAACGAAGACACTTTTCTCATTTTCGTCAACGATCACACCTGTAATGATTGTACCCAGTACTTTACTCATATTTTTCCTCCAGACAGTCTTTCCGTCGCTGTATTTCTTCCATTTTATCATATCACAAAATGAATTCCAAAGCGTCGTTGTTATGAGCTTGTCATATTTGTGATATTTATGCATATAGTCCTCTCGGTCTGCAGATACAGAGGACATCTTGTGCTTCCAGAAAGCAAATGGGCCCGAGACTCTCGTCCCAGACCCAATGATGCTCTCTAATTCAGTTGAACTTAGATGGTAGTTGTTGCACCGCGGTAAATGATGCCGCGACGCGAATCGATCGTGATCAATTCGTTGTCTTGCACTAAAGTAGTCGCATTTTCTGCTCCTACAATAACTGGAATACCACTTGCGATACCGACAACAGCCGCATGGCTTGTCAATCCGCCAGCTTCAACGATTACTGCTGCAGCTTTTTCAAATGCAGGCGTATAGTCTTTATCAGAGTTCTTCAACACCAAGATGCAGTCCTCAGTCACTTTAGCGATTGCTTCTTCAGCTGATAGAGCGACGACAGCTTTACCGATGACAGATTTGTCGCCGATACCTTGGCCGGAAGTCAATTTCGTTCCGATCAATTGAATCTTCATCAAGTTTGTTGTTCCGCGTTCGCCTACTGGTACGCCGGCAGTGATGATGATCAAGTCGCCTTCTTTAGCGAATTTTTCTTCTTTGGCAACTTTTGCAGCCAATTCCATCATTTCATCAGTTGAATCAGGTTTTTCGGTTACGAATGGATACACACCCCATGAAAGTGCCAATCCACGTCTTTGGCGCTCCGAGAAAGTGACTGCAACGATGTGTGATTTCGGACGGTATTTAGAAATCATGCGCGCTGTATGACCAGATTCAGTAGCGGCAACGATTGTCTGGATGTTAAGGTTGCGGGCTGTATGTCCGACAGATTGACCGATTGCTTCAGCCATGTCCGTATTGCTGTATGCTTTCAAAGCAAATGCATCTTGTCCAATGATTGCTTCTTCAGTACGGATAGCGATTGTGGCCATAGTCGTAACGGCTTCAACTGGGTAATCCCCAGCAGCTGTTTCTCCGGATAGCATAACTGCATCAGTTCCGTCGAAGATAGCGTTGGCAACGTCTCCTGCTTCAGCACGTGTAGGACGTGGGTTGCGTTGCATGGAATCAAGCATTTGTGTTGCAGTGATGACTGGTTTGCCTAATGCATTACATTTTTTGATCAACATTTTTTGTGCGATAGGAACTTCTTCCGTAGGGATTTCTACGCCTAAGTCGCCACGGGCAACCATCAAACCTTGAGAAACTTTCAAGATTTCATCGATGTTGTCAAGCCCTTCTTGGTTTTCGATTTTAGGGATGATTTGGATGTGGGTTGCGTTATGTTTTTCCAAAATTTCAGTGATAGCCAATACATCACTTGCTCGACGGACGAAGCTTGCTGCGATGAAGTCGACATCATTTTCGATACCGAAGATGATATCGTCAGTATCTTTTTGTGTGATACCAGGGAAATTCGTTTTGATTCCAGGCAGATTGACACCTTTTTTGTTCTTCAGGATGCCTGAGTTTTTGATCAAAGTAACAATTTCATTGTTCTCTCTGTCGATTTCAGTCACTTCAAGGTCGATCAAGCCATCATCCAAAAGAATATGGTTTCCGACAACGACATCATCGATCAATTCTGGATAAGTGATTGAGAATTTATCTTTCGTACCCTCAACTTCTGTCATGGAGATTCTTACTGTTTCTCCGGCGATCAACGACACGATGCCGTCCTTCATGTTGTTTGTACGGATTTCAGGCCCTTTTGTATCCAAAAGGATAGCACACATTTTGCCTGTGATTTTTGATGCTTCGCGGATATTGACGATACGAGCGCCGTGTTCTTCAAAGTCTCCGTGCGAGAAATTCAAGCGGGCAACGTTCATGCCGGCATTCATCAATTTAACGAGTGTTTCCACAGATTCACTGGCAGGTCCGATCGTACATACAATTTTTGTCTTTTTCATAGAATATAAGCACCTCATTTTATATTTTGTAAAACGTAAGTCAACTTTTCGTTAGAAAGAAATTTCTTTATTGATTTGGTAAAGCGACAACAATGGCAAATGTTTTTGGTTCTCAAGTGTGTCGATGATATCGTTGAAAACAACTTCATCACCCTTGACGCCTACGCAGATTCCGCCTTTGCCTTCTTCCAACATTTTAACGGCATTGTAACCGAAGATGCTTCCCAATACGCGGTCCTTCGCTGATGGGGATCCGCCGCGCTGCACGTGACCCAAAACAGTGACACGTGTATGGAATTCTTCGAATTTGGAAAGTTTCTCTGCGAATTCAGTTCCTGACATTACGCCCTCAGCCAACATGATGATCGTATGTTTTTTGCCGCGTGCTCTGCCTTCCTGGATTTCAGCAACTACTTCTTCCATCGTGAATTCTTTTTCGGGAATGACGATGGATTCCGCGCCACTTCCGATACCAGTCCATAAAGCGATGTCGCCGGCATTTCTGCCCATAACTTCGACAACGAATGTACGGATATGGCTTGTTGCAGTATCTCTGATTTTGTCCACAGATTCCAATACTGTATTGATCGCAGTATCAAAACCAAGCGTGTAATCCGTTCCTGGAATATCGTTATCGATTGTTCCTGGGATACCGATAGTCGGGAAACCTAATTTAGTGAGGGCTGCTCCTCCACGGTAGGATCCATCCCCTCCGATTACGATCAGGCCGTCGATGCCGAATTTCTTCAACTGTTCGATCCCTTTAAGCTGTCCTTCGACTTTTGCGAACTCTGGATAACGGGCAGAATACAAAATTGTGCCCCCGCGGCTGATTGTGTCTCCGACGTCATCGATCGTCAGACGACGGAAATCTCCGGCTACCATACCAGCATAGCCATAATTGATGCCATATACTTCCAAACCGTCATAAATGCCTTTACGCACAACGGCGCGAATGGCTGCGTTCATTCCTGGTGCATCTCCACCACTAGTCAAAACTGCAATACGTTTCACTATACTTCACCTCATCAATAAAGTTAAAAACTCTCAATTTCCAAAAAAAATCATGCATTAAATATTTTTTGAATTTGTCCTTCACTATCTTATCATCTTTTTATGAAAATGTCTTTTAATTTCACGTTTTTTTGATTGTTAAAAAAGAAACAATGAAAAATAACGGCTTCTTGTGCGGAATATCGCCACATTCGGCCAAAATGTTATTACTACCGCCCGAATGCAACAAATCGGTTGCGGACAGGCTCAAGCAAAAAGACTGAACAAGTCCAGGCAACTTCCGCTTATATGAAAACAGTATCCGGATATCAACTTTTTGTTTTCATTTGACCGCTACATTCCCATTTCCAAAAATGGCTTGCAGTGATTCAATCAGTTCCCCAGAAATGGTGACCCAATATTCCGTTGTCAAGCGCACCGTTTGTTTGGTAGCTTCGTTGTAAAGGATGACAGGATGTTCGCCCCTCCTGTTGTCCAGCACCCGGTACATTTTATTGAACAACTCCGGGTTATTATTTTCAGCCGTCAAGCGGATAAATACATTCTCCTTTTTTTGACCGATCATTTCCTGATAGGCTGCGGCGTCCCAGATATGTGTGGCCAAAAAATTCGTTTTATCGGCTTGTTTCGACCGCTCAAGCTTGCCTTCAACAACAAGAAGTTGGTTTGCCTTCAGCAGTTTCATGAACCGGATATAATACTCGGGAAAAATCGTAATGCTGATTTCGCCGGTGCTATCGGTCAGACTGGCGAAAGCCATGGGATCGCCCTTCTTTGTCTGGATTCTCCTGATGTCTTTGATCAATCCCATTGTGCGCATTTTTTTATCAAATGCCAGCTCGGTTACGTACACAGCCGAACCATTGTCGTACAAAGTACCGAATTGGTCGATCGGATGGCCCTTCAGCGAATGGCCCAGTGTCGCTTCTTCCATATCCAACAATTCCAACAGGGGCATTTCTTCCGTTTCGACATATTTAGGCTCCAGTATCGAAAACAGATCGATGTTGTTTCCGCTGTAATCGATGCTGTTCAGCATTCCCGGCAAAGACTGCAACAGTGTAGCACGCGAATGTCCAAAATTGTCGAACGCTCCGCTATAGATGAGCGGTGTGATGTTTTCTGCCTTCAGCCATTTCGGATTGATCCTTCTCAAGAATTGGACGAAATCTTGATAGTGACCATGCCTCTGGCGTTCTCTGATGATTTCCTGGATAAAGTCGCGTCTGAGGCCTTTGATCCCGCCCAAGCCGAATTGAATCGTCTGCTGCTGCAGACCGAACTTCCAATTGCTTGTGTTGATGTCCGGATAGGAGATGGTGATGTTGCGTCTTTTCAGTTCGATGAAATACTCCTTCATCTTGTCCGAGTGTTGGTTGACGGAATTCAGCAAAGCGGCGAAAAAAGCTTCAGGGAAGTGCGCCTTCATGTAGGCAAGTTGGTAGGCTATGAAAGAATAGGCAACCGAATGCGAACGGTTAAAACCGTAATTGGCGAACCTCTCGATGTAATCATACACTTGCTCGGCCGTCTGCTCGGAATAGCCTTGTTGCAATGATCCTTCAATAAAGTGTTTTCTTTCTTCATCGATGGCTGACTTTTGTTTTTTTCCTATCGCTCTTCTGAGGATGTCCGCTTCCCCCAGGCTGAACCCAGCCATCCGGGAGGCTACTTGCATGACCTGTTCCTGATAGACCATTACCCCGTAGGTCACCTCAAGGATTGATTTCAGATCGGGATGGAGATAATCGATTGCAGCCAACCCTTTTTTCCGCGAAACAAAAAGATCAATCTGTTCCATCGGACCCGGTCGATAAAGCGCATTGACGGCAGCGACATCTTCGATCGATTCCGGACCGAGTTTGCGCAACACATTCTTTATGCCGGGGGATTCGAACTGGAATACCCCGTTTGTATCCGCTCTTCGGAAAATAGCGAGTGTGCGATCATCGTCCATCGGGATTTCCCAAATGTTGATGCTTTTTTTGTACGCATCGCTGGCCAATTGCACCGCATCGTTCAGTATCGTCAGATTTTTCAGACCCAGGAAGTCCATTTTGAGCAAGCCGATTTCTTCAATATTCCCCATCGTGTACTGCGTCAGATACAGATCGCTATTTTTTTTCTGTAAAGGCACGATATCCCGCAATGGCCTGTCGCTGATGACGACACCTGCCGCGTGAGTGGAAACATGCCGTGGAACGCCTTCAATCTTTTCGGCAGTCTCATAGAGAAGTCGATTGACGTCCGTGGCGCTAATCAGCTTCTGTAATTCTGTTGATTTTTGTCTTGCCTCCGCCAGACTGATGCCCAATTGGTTTGGGATCGCATTCGACCATGTTTGAGCCTCCGCAACCGACAGTCCGAATACTCGTGCAGTATCCCGCAAGGACATTTTTGCAGCCAATGTGCCAAATGTAGCTATCTGGGCGACGTGATCTGAGCCGTATTTATCCCGGACATAGTGCAGGATATCGTCCCTGCGGTTATCCGGGAAATCCAAATCGATATCCGGCATATTGTAGCGTTCCTTGTTCAAAAACCGCTCAAACAACAGATTATACTTGATGGGATCGACATGGGTGATGCGCAGGACATAGGATACGAGCGAACCAGCCGCAGATCCCCGGCCGGCTCCCGGCATGATTTTCGCTTTTCGGGCATAAGCCATCACATCCCAAACGATAAGAAAGTAATCATCGAAGCCCATTTCATGGATGACTTCCAATTCGTAAGCCAAGCGTTTTTCATATTCAGCTGCCGGTGTATCGGTATTGATTCGCTGACGCAATCCTTCCTCGCAGAGCCTCCTGAGGTATGCCTGCGGTGTCGTCCCGGCAGGCAGCGGATAGCGCGGCAACAGCGACTGATGCAGCGGCAAGTCGATTTCGATTTCGTCCGCAATTTTCTGGGTCATTTCAGCCGACTCCACCAAATCAGCCTCCCGGAATTTCCTTTCGACTTCTCCGCAGGACGGCAAGTAATAAGCGCCATCCAGCGCTTCCGATTGCAGGTCCACTTTCTCGTTCGCCTCTATCGCCTTCAGGACCCTGCAACTGAAATTGTCGCTCGGCTCCAGATATCTGACGTCATGCATAGCGACAGTCGGAATGCTTGTCTCTTGCGACAAATGCTTCAGTTGCGGAATGATCGGTTTCATCTTCTCGTGGAGCTGAACGCCTAAATAAAAATTGCCGCGAGTGAAGATTTTTTCCCAGGCCAAACTGGCTGCCTTGGCGTTATCCTGATCATTTCCGTTCAAAAAGCTTTCAATCTCGCCTTTTTCTCCCGGCGTTATCGCGATGATCCGGTTTGACTCTTCCTCCAAAAGGGAAAGCAATTCCTTATCGTCAGCATCCTGATTCCTGACCGTCGACAAAGCCATCAACTTTTTGTAGCCCTCAAAATCCTTTGCCAACAAGACCAAGGGAAAGGTGCGGTCTTTTCTGATTATTCCGGGCAAATCCAGTTGGACCCCCAGAACGGGTTGGATAGCATATTTTTTGCAAAGCTTGAAGAAGTCGACTTGGCCATATAGAACATTTTGGTCCGTCAGCGCGATGGCCTGATAGCCTTTTGTCTTGGCGCTGCGAACCAAATCCTCTATTCGGGTAGTCGTCTGCAAAAGGGAATAGGCGCTGATGACCTGCAAATGCACAAAAGACATGTCTGAGACCTCCTTTTTCTAATCAATATTACCATTATAACGCACCCGCGCTAATCCAAGAAGCGAAAAAGTTGTCGGGCAAGTAATGCTTGTCTTCTCCAAAAAAAGTGATAAAATGAATCTCGAGAAGAGGTGTAAACGACATGAAATATATTGCAATCATTTTTTGGGGATTTATCTTAGGGCAAGTATCTGTTTATCTGGGCAGCGCCTTATCCGGCGGCAGCTATGACTTTATGATCGCAACCATGACGGGTATCTTTACTGCGCTGATCGTAGTGCTTGTTTCTGCGTTGATGCCGAAAACGGCCTCCCATAAATAACCGACAGTTCGTTTTACAGACGGCGGAGAAATAGAAAAAAACCTTCAGGAATTTGATTCCTGAAGGTTTTTTTCTATTTGATGAACATCGCATCCCCGAAGCTGAAGAAGCGGTACTTCTCTTTGACTGCGTGCTCATAAGCGGCCAGGACATTGTCCTTGCCGGCAAAAGCGCTGACCAGCATGACCAAAGTCGACTTCGGCAGATGGAAATTGGTGATGATGCCTTGCACAACCTTGAAGGAATAGCCGGGCGAAATGAAGATTTTGGTCCAGCCGCTGTCCGCCTTGATTTCCCCATCAAATTTCGTGCCGATTGTTTCCAGTGTCCGCACAGAAGTCGTGCCTACTGCCACTATTTTGCCGCCGTTGGAACGGACTTGATTCAGCGCCTGCGCTGCCTCGTCCGTCAGCTGGTAGAATTCCGAATGCATTTCGTGACTGGCGATATCTTCAACCGATACAGGACGGAAAGTCCCTAAGCCCACGTGCAATGTCAGATAGACGATTTTGACCCCTCTCTTGGCTACTTCCTCGAGCAGATTGGCCGTGAAATGGAGCCCCGCGGTCGGGGCAGCTGCCGAACCGACTTCTTTGGCGTAAACGGTCTGATATCGCTCCTGATCATCCAGCGTCTCCTTGATGTACGGCGGCAAAGGCATTTCGCCCAGCGATTCCAGTATCTCCAAAAATACGCCGTCATATTTGAAATTCAAAATGCGGCCACCGTGCTCCAATGATTGCGTCACTTCCGCTGTCAAACGTCCATCCCCGAAAGAGATGACCGTCCCGACTTTGACCCGTTTGCCTGGTTTGACGAGTGTCTCCCATTCATCCCCTTGGATATTGTTCAAAAGCAGAACTTCGATATGCCCGCCGGTATCCGGCTTGACGCCGTGGAGTCGCGCAGGGAGTACCCGCGTATTGTTCAGCACCAACGCATCTCCCTCTTGAAGTTCCTCCACCATGTCGGTAAAATGTTTGTCCCTGATTTCTCCAGTCTTGGAGTCCAAGGCAAGAAGCCGGGATGATGACCGATCCAGCAGCGGTGTCTGCGCAATCAGTTCCTCCGGCAAATAAAAATCAAAATCACTTGTCCTCATTGATAAAATACCTCACTTAATTTTCTGTATCATACTTGATTCCCAGATGATCATATGCCATCGGGGTGGCTACCCTGCCCCGCGGTGTGCGCTGCAGGAAACCCAGTTGGAGCAGATAGGGTTCATACATATCTTCTATCGTTTCCATTTCTTCGCCGATATTGGCGGCGATCGTTGAAAGGCCGACAGGGCCGCCATTATAAAAGCGGATCATCGTCATCAATATCTGCCTGTCCAAGTCATCCAGCCCTTTATTGTCCACGCTCAAGATGGATAAGGCCTTGTCGGCGATTTCCTTCGTGATCAGGCCATCGCGATAGACTTGGGCGAAATCGCGCACACGCCGGAGCAATCTGTTGGCGACTCGCGGGGTTCCTCTGGATCTTAAGGCGATTTCGACAGCTCCGGATTCATCTATTTTCGTGGACAAAACATCCGAAGAGCGATGGACGATTTGCCGAAGATCCTCAAGGCTGTAATACTCCATCCGCGAAACGATCCCGAAGCGGTCGCGCAAGGGCGCCGACAGACTGCCGGCTTTTGTCGTGGCACCGACCAGTGTGAACGGAGGCAACGTAAAATGGACCGGATGGGCTGTGGGGCCTTGCCCGATGATGATATCCACGTAATAATCCTCCATGGCAGAGTACAACACTTCTTCCACAATCCGCGGCAAGCGATGGATTTCATCGATGAAGAGCACATCCCCCGCTTCCAGTTCATTGAGCAATACCATCAGATCGCCCGGCCTCTCGATTGCGGGTCCGCTTGTGCTGTGGATCCGGACATCCAGTTCATTAGCGATGACCATCGCTAATGTCGTTTTCCCCAACCCGGGAGGCCCGTAAAGCAACACGTGATCCAGCGCTTCACTGCGCGCTTTGGCAGCTTGGATGTAAACTTTCAATTCATTTTTGACTTTTTCTTGGCCGATATACTGTGCCAACATTTGCGGCCGCAATGTTTTTTCGATCAAATCTTCTGTCAGGTCTTCCGTATTTCCGGAAACGATTCTGTTTTCAGCTGTCATCTATATCACCCTTTTAAAAGTAGCTTGAACGCCGTACGAAGCACTTCTTCTGTACTGGAATAGTTTTCTTTTTCCAACAGCGGCAGTATTTTCTTCACTTCACGATCCGAATAACCCAACCCGGCCAAAGCCTCCAACGCTTCCGTCAGTACAGCGGGCTGTGCACCAGCGGCTTCATGGGCCGGATGCTCTTCCATCCAATAGGTATCGGGCAGCAGTTCCCCGAGTTTACCTTTCAGGTCAAGGATGATCTGTGAGGCTGTCTTTTTGCCTACACCAGGGAATTTCACCAAATACCCCACATTATCCGTTTCGATTGCTTGGATCAGACCCAGGTGATCATCGCTCGCCAATATGGACAAACCACTCTTCGGTCCGATTCCGGAGACGCTGATCAGTTTCAGGTACAACTGCTTTTCCGTGTAGTCCTTGAACCCGAACAATGTGATTGCATCCTCCCGGACTGCCTGATAGACGTAAAACGTCATATCTTGGTTCAGGCTTCCGGAAAAGCGGAAAGGATTCGCAACCTGCAATTGGTAGCCGATGCCACCGTTTTCCAGAACCACATAGAGCGGTCCCACGTAGACTAATTTACCTTTTATGTATTCGTACATCATCTGACTCCTACTCTTCATTTCCTGATTATCATTCGGTTCCTATCATAACATAAAACAGATTGGAAATGACAGCCGCTCAGTCACATATGCGGGAACAATCGTTTGGGGCTCAGCACAAGCGACAAAAAATCCCAGGACTGATAGCCATGGGACTTATCTTGCTGCCTATTCGAATAATTGTTTGTATTCAGAGTAGCCTTCCGCGTCCAATTGATCGTAAGGAACGAATCGCAAGGCTGCCGAATTGATGCAATAGCGCAGTCCGCCCAACTCGGCAGGGCCATCTTCAAAAACATGCCCAAGGTGGGAGTCGGCTTGAGCGCTCCGGACTTCTGTGCGTTTGCGCATCAACTTGCGGTCTTCCAACTCTTTCAGCGTGGCGATTGGTCTGGCAAAAGAAGGCCAACCACAACCTGCATCGTACTTATCGGCAGAACTGAATAGCGGCTCACCACTCACGACATCCACATAGATGCCCTTATCGTAAAAATCATCATATTCGCCCGAAAAAGGTCTTTCCGTAGCTTCATTCTGTGTTACTTCGTATTGTAAAGGCGTCAAGCGCTTCAATTTTTCTTCTTTATTATCCATCCTGATATCAGACCCCTTTCTTTTCATTGCTCCAGTATATCAAAAAATGCAAAAAAGCAGAACAAAAAAGTCTTGTTCTGCTTCGTTTACGCTTCTTCAGGATATCATCAGAATAGATTCCCCAAAATGCTACCCAGAATGCCGCCCAATCCGCCTGTAGCCGATGGCGTCGCCGTTCCAGACTGCTTAGGGAAAAGATCAGTGATATCGAAATTGCTCGTGGCTGTTTCTTCAGCCTGCTTGGAGAAGATGTCGGTCTGTTTGGCGACACCGTCGGCATCCAATCCATCTGCATCCTTCTTGTCGGCCAACATGCCCAGGATCATCGGCGCCATGGAAGCCAAAACTTTGGCAACTTCAGATTTGCTGATGCCGGTTTGGGCAGCAATCTGATCCACGACCTTGTCCTTGTCCCCGAAAGCGTGGTCCAATATTTTATCCCCATCATCCGTGTCTACTTTCTTGACCACGTCTTCAATCGAGGAAACATCTTTCGTCTGGCCTTTGTGTTTTTCCAATGCATCTGATAAGGAATCTTTCCCTGCTTTTGACTCAGCGTTTTTGCTTAATGCCCTAAGAATCAAAGGAATTGCAACGACAGCCAATTTCGGCAAAACGCTTGCATCAACGCCCGTTTTGCTGCCCAACGCCTGAATCGAACTTTCTTTGTTCAGTTCGCCCATCATTTCGGAAATATCATTGATTTGCACCATTTCTTCCACTCCTATCTGCTATTTAACTACCTTGATTTTACAATAAATAAGCAGAAATAAAAAATGATACGCCTTCAGTGCGGGTCCTGGATCCGTTTGAACATCTTCTCCATATCCTGATTGGAGAATTGGATCAGCACCGGCCGACCGTGCGGACAATTATAGGGGTTGTCCGTTTCCGCTAGATCGGCCAACAGTTGGCGGGCTTCTATGTCGCTGAGGAAATGATTCGCTTTGATCGATCGTTTGCAGCTCATCATGATGGCAGTGGCTTCCCGAAGTTTTTTGATGGAGACGTCACCTTCGGTCAAAAACATCTCAACCAGTTCCTTCAAAATTTCTTCCTCCGCTCCCGGCGTGAACCAAGCAGGATGTTTTTCGACGATGAAGCTGTTCTGTCCGAACGGTTCCAGGAACAGCCCCATTTCTTCCAGCACATCCCGGCTTTCCTGGATCAACTGGAATTCATTCGCCGGATAATCCAAAATGATCGGTATCAGCAAACCTTGGAGGTCAGCGGAAACCTTACCGATTTCCTCGCGATAATATTCATATTTGATGCGTTCTTGGGCAGCGTGCTGGTCGATGATGTAGAGTCCGTTTTCGTTTTGCGCGAAAAGATAAGTACCGTGCATCTGGCCGAAAAAATGCAAGTCCGGGAATGGCCGCTTGTTCGCCGGTCCCTTTTCTGCTTCCGACTCGACCTTTTGGACGGTTTTCATGATCGGTTCTTCATGAGCATCCGGATTTTTTGGTTCGGCAGAAAGGTCAGGCCCGGCCGTTTCGTTACGGTCCGGTTTTGGCTGACCGATGAATGAATCAGGGGACGATCCTCCCCCTTCACCCGGAAGTGGAAAGTGTTCCGGAGGTTGGACTTTTGCAGAATTTGTATAGGACTCTATATGTCCGGCGGTTCCATTGTGTAACGGCCCATTGCTCCGCGATGTCTCCAAGGATCGAAAATCCTCATTTTCGCCTGTCACCGGCAATGCCGCTTCCGTTTCTTGCACAAGCTCTTGATCGGATGACCGGAATGAGACACTCAGTTGCTCGGTCCGGACCGATTCAATCGGACTCGGGCGTTTGAATTTCAGATTTTCGATGCCGCTCGGGATGCGTTCTTCCGTACGCAAAACAGCAGCAACTGCGCTTTGGATCAATTCACCGAGCTCTTTTTCTTTGCTGATCCTGACTTCTTTTTTCGAAGGGTGGACATTCACGTCCAAAAGCAGGGAATCCGCATTCAGCACAATGACGGCGAGCGGATACCTTCCGACCATCAGCTTGGATCCGTAACCATCGATGATTGCTTTGTTCAAGGCATAATTTTTTATGAAACGTCCGTTCAGTATCAAGGTAATGTAATTGCGGCTTGCCCGCGTCGTGTCCGGCAAGCTGATGTATCCCTTCACTGAGAAGTCCAAATTTTCGTTCTCGATCCGTTTCATCTTCTTGGCAGTCATTGTCCCGTAGACGCCCGCGATGGTCTGGCGCAGGTCGCCATTGCCTGCCGTATGCAGGAGTTGATTCCCTTCATGATGCAAACGGAAAGCAATCTCAGGATGACTCAAGGCAATCCGGTTCATGATATCTGTGATGTTCGATAATTCGGTCTGCAGGGAACGGATGTATTTCAGCCGGGCTGGCGTGTTGTAAAAAAGGTCTTCGACGATGATCGTAGTCCCTTTGCGGGATTTGTTCGGCCTTTCCTCCCCGATGACGCCTCCCTTTATCGACAAGTAGGTACCGCTTTGGTCAGCAACAGCCGTTTCGATCGAAACTTTGGCGACAGAAGCGATGCTGGGCAAAGCCTCACCTCGAAACCCCAGCGAGTGGATGCGAAAAAGATCATCCTGCGTGTAGATTTTGCTGGTCGCATGCCGCGTAAAGGCAAGTTTCACCTCGTCAGCTGCGATGCCGTCGCCGTTGTCGGTGACCTGAACTTTCTTCAATCCCGCTTCTTCGATAAAGACATCTATCTGCGTACTGTTCGCATCGATGGCATTCTCCACCAATTCCTTAACGACCGAAGCCGGGCGTTCAATCACTTCCCCAGCAGCGATCTGGTTCGTCAATATTTGGGATAGTTCCCTGATTTTGGCCATCATTTTCACCTACTTCTTTTGCGATTTAAGCAACTTTTTCCAACCGTCCAGCATCAACATGGCTTGCATCGGTGTGCAATCTTCCAACGCCAGATCAGACAACTCATCCAGGATATGTTTCTCGTTGGGGTGCATCGCGCTTTCCTGGAAAAGCGCCAATTGTTCGACCGTATCATCCGGAACAGTGACGTCCGAGCCAGGATGCGGCGCATGCTGTTCATTCAAAGAATTGAGGATGATCTGCGCTTCGGAAATCAGTTCATCCGGCATTCCGGCCAATTTGGCCACATGCAGGCCGTAGCTTTTGTCTGCAGGTCCCTGCATCAGTTTGTGCAGGAACACCAATTCTCCATCTTTTTCGATCGCCCCGACATGGACATTCTTTGTCCCCGCCAAATCGGCTTCGAGTTGGGTCAACTCATGGTAATGCGTCGAAAATAGTGTCTTGCCTTTGATCGTGCGATCGATGTAACGCAGAATCGCTTCTGCCAACGCCATACCGTCATACGTCGCCGTTCCTCTGCCGATTTCGTCGAACAGGATCAGACTCTTGTCGGTAGCAAATCGCAGTGCTTGATTCGTTTCGACCATTTCGACCATGAACGTGCTCTGCCCGGAATAGAGATCATCCGCCGCGCCGATGCGGGTAAAGATTTGGTCAAAGATAGGCAAATGGGCTTTCTCAGCCGGCACGAAACACCCCATTTGGGCCAGGATGACGATGAGCGCAACCTGCCGCATGTAGGTGCTCTTGCCTGACATATTCGGCCCCGTGATCAGCAGGATGTGGTTGTCTTTGTCCATGGAGATGCTGTTGGGCACAAACTTATCTTTGCCGATGACCCGTTCCACGACCGGATGACGGCCTTCTTTGATGAACAGGTTCCGATTGCTGTTGCTCAATTCCGGTTTGGAAAAATGATAGGCTTCGCTGACGTGAGCGAACGACTGTAGGACATCGATCTCTGCAACCAGTTTTGCCAGTGACTGCAACTGTTTGCTGTACCCTTTGATTTTCTCCCGTAAAGCGATGAACAGTTCATGCTCCAATTGGACAGATTTTTCCTCAGCTTCCAAAATGAGCGTCTCTTTCTCTTTCAATGCAGGCGTGACGAAACGTTCCGCATTGGCGAGTGTCTGTTTACGCTCGTACGTGCCTTCTGGCAGCGCAGCAAGATTCGCCTTCGTCACTTCTATGTAATAGCCAAAAATACGATTATAGCCTATTTTCAGCGTTTTGATGCCGGTTTTTTCTCTTTCCTCTTTTTGCAGCATCGCTATCCAAAGTTTTCCGTTGTTCATGGCATCGCGGTAGCGGTCCAATTGTTCATTGTAGCCTTCACGGATGATATTACCTTCCGTGATTTGGATGGGCGGATTATCCATAATCGCCCGATCGATTAACTCGATGACCTCGGGGTAGGCTTCCAATTTGTCGACGACACCCTGCCAAACATCCGCTTCGTCGATTGCAGCGATGGCTCGGACCAATCCCGGAATCTGCTGTAAAGAGGTTTTCAACTGCATCAGGTCGCGGCCGTTGACATTTCCCAGTGACACCCTGGCGACCAAACGTTCCAGGTCGTACACCGATGTCAAGGCCTCATTGATGTCCATCCGCTCAAAGTAGTGATTGACCAACGACTCCACTTTCCGTTGTCTTCCGAGTATGTCGCTGAGGTTGATCAGCGGCTTTTCAAGCCATTGTTTCAGCATGCGCCCGCCCATAGCCGTTTTTGTTTCATCCAGCGTCCACAACAGGCTGCCTTTTTTCTGCTGCGTCCGGATGGATGCGGCTAACTCAAGGTTGCGTCGCGCATAAGTGTCCATCTTCAGGAAAGCGTCCGTTTGATAGGCGACGGCTTTCTGAAGGTGGGTCAAGCTCCGCTTTTGCGTATCCGAAAGATAGCTCAACAACAGGACAAGCACATTCTTCTCCGACTGTTGCGTTAATTCCGCAAGCAAATCCTGGAAGTCCGCTTCCGGAATCAGCTTTTCCTGAATGGAAACCAAGATGCCAAAATGCTTCTCCAACTTTTCCGTCAGACCCTCAGCCGTTTTTGAGTCCAGGACGATTTCTTTGAACGGCAAGGTCTGGAGCTCGTTGAATACGGCATCTTCGTTGGTCAACAGGGTGACTTTCAGTTCCCCTGTTCCGATGTCGACATATCCCAGCGCATACCCGCCTGCTTCGTGTCGGACGACACTTGCCAAGTAATTGTTTGTCTTGCTCTCGCTGCCGTTCTCATTCAAAAAAGTGCCGGGTGTAATGACCCGCACAACTTCCCGGCGCACCATGCCTTTTGTAAGCTTGGCATCTTCCATTTGTTCGCAGATGGCAACCTTGTGTCCCATTTCCACGAGTCTGCGGATATAATCAGCTGCAGCATGAAATGGGACCCCGCACATAGGGATCGGTTCATCTGCATTTTTGTTGCGGCTTGTCAGCGTGATTTCCAGTAATTTTGCGGCCTTCATGGCATCATCATGGAACAATTCATAGAAATCACCCAAGCGGTAGAACAAAAACGCATCCGGATACTGCGCTTTTATGGATAAGTATTGTTCCATCATGGGCGTATTTTTAGTCTTCTGTGGCATCCTTTCACCTCAATCAATGTATCTTTTCATTTCTTACGGTTGATCTTTTTCAATCGCATCATCGACGCCGCGTTGGATGATGCCGATGATATTTTCCAACAGTTCGTTGGCATCCCATAAAGCGTCCCGGTATTGTTGGACCGCTATGCTTTCTTTCAATTGCTTGTTCAGCCCGGCTAATTCAGCGGCTGTTTTTTCTGCCGCTGCCGGCTTAGCGTAGTGCTCAAAAGCCGCGGCTTCTTTTTGCTTGCTTTTGATGGTTTCGACCAATTGTTCCAGCGCTCGGTTATCTTCTATGCTTTCTTCGGCCTCTTGGTAGCGGACGATCACTTCGTTTGTTTTCAACATTTCGACCAGGCTATTCAATTCTGTTTCTGCCGGGCCTTCGATAGGCAGTTCTTGGGTCAATAGAATTCCCCTCCAAATGGACGATCCTCATTGATCACGATGTTCTCGATTTTTACGCACTTGCCGGTCTGGTCATTGATCTCGATATAGCAACCTGAGAGCAATTTCCTGCCTTTTTCCGGCACTTCATGTCGAATTGGCAATTGCGTAAGGAACTTCTGGATGATGATCTCTTTTTCTACGCCCAGGATGCTGTCATAGGCCCCAGTCATTCCGGCATCCGTCAAATAACCTGTCCCTCCAGGCAAGATCCGGGCATCATTTGTCTGTACATGCGTATGGGTTCCGACTACAGCGGAAACGCGTCCGTCCAAATACCAGCCCATCGCTTGCTTTTCGCTTGTCGTTTCGGCATGGAAATCAACAAAGATGCAATTTGTTTCCTTCCGGACTTGCTCCAGGATTTCATCCGCTTTTCGGAAAGGATCGTCCAGACTGTTCATGAAGACGCGTCCGTGAAGATTCACCACAGCCAATTTCAGCTGATTCACTTTTATCATCGTCCAGCCGATGCCCGGAGTGCCTTCAGGGAAATTAGCGGGACGGATCATCTTATTTGCTGTTCCGATGAACTCGAATATGTCACGATTATCCCAGGTATGGTTCCCCATGGTGATGACATCCACACCGGTCTGCAAAAATTCTTTGTAAATTTTTTCCGTTATGCCTCTGCCGCCTGCCGCATTCTCCCCATTCACGATGGTCACTTGCGGGCGGTAATGTTTCTTCAGTTGCGGGAGTGTATCCTGCAGCATCTGTCTGCCGATTGAACCTACGATATCCCCTATAAATAATACTTTCATCTTCAGCCTCTTCTCTAAACTCTAGTCTTTTTATAGTAACATATTTTGTCTGTTTCGATAAGCCGTTGCACCCTTGCCGTCCATCAGGATACCCTTGAAAAGCAAAAAACGGGACAAAAAGCTGTCCCGTTTGGTTTTTCATTATTTGGCATATTCAATTACTCTTGTTTCGCGTATAACCGTAACTTTGATGTGTCCCGGATAATCTAGTTCTTCTTCGATTTTCTTTCTAATCTCACGAGCTACACGTATAGCTTGAGAATCGTCAAGCTGATCTGGCTTGACCATCACGCGGATCTCTCTACCAGCTTGGATAGCAAAACTGCTTGCCACACCTTCGAAATTGTTTGCAATTCCTTCCAGTCTTTCCAAACGGCGAATGTAGTTTTCAAGAGATTCACTTCTTGCGCCCGGACGAGCAGCAGATAAAGCGTCAGCAGATGCGACCAATACAGATATAATTGAGTTTGCTTCGACATCGCCATGATGCGAGGCAATTGCATTGATGACAACCGGATTTTCTTTGTATTTTTGGGCTATTTCTGCGCCAATTTCAACGTGCGAGCCCTCTATTTCATGATCGAGCGCTTTTCCGATGTCATGCAACAGACCTGCACGTTTGGCCAGATTGATGTCTTCGCCTAGTTCCCCAGCCATTACGCCGCAAAGTTTCGCGACTTCGATGCTGTGGTTCAGGACATTTTGTCCGTAACTAGTGCGGAAATGCAGACGTCCCAAAATTTTAATCAAATCGGGATGCAAAGAGTGGATGCCAACTTCAAAAGTTGCTTGTTCGCCGATTTCTCTTATACGCTCATCCATATCCTTACGGGCTTTCTCGACTGCTTCCTCAATTCTCGCAGGATGGATACGTCCATCTTGAATTAATTTCTCCAAAGCCATTTTCGCAATTTCTCTTCGGATAGGATCAAATCCACTTAACACGACTGCTTCGGGCGTATCATCGATGATCAGGTCGATACCCGTCAAGGTCTCCAAAGTCCGGATATTTCTTCCCTCACGGCCAATGATCCGGCCCTTCATGTCATCGTTAGGCAATGTAACAACTGAAACTGTTGCTTCCGAAACCAAATCGGCTGCACTTCTTTGGATCGCCTGCAGGATAATGTTTTTTGCATTACGATCTGCTTCATCCTTCGCTTTTTGGTCTGATTCTCTGATCATGACCGCAATTTCGTGCGAAAGTTGATTTTCTGTTTCGTCCATGATGATGTGTCTTGCTTCTTCACGGGACAAGGTAGCGATTCTTTCCAATTCGTGTTGTTGCTCTTCCACCAATGCTTGAATGCGATTTTCCTCAGAAACTAAAGCGTTCTGTCTTTTGACAAGATTATCCTCTTTTGACTCGATAGATTGCTCACGCTTCGATAGGCTGGCATCTTTTCTGTCCAAATTTTCTTCTCTTTGGATCAATCGATTTTCTTGTTTTTGAACCTCACCGCGTCTTTCACGCAATTCATCTTCTATTTCAGAGCGGTATTTGTGGTTCTCATCCTTCGCCTCTAACATAGCTTCTTTTTTAGTTGTTTCTGCTTCTTTACGAGCATCTTCAAGAATTTGGGAAGCGGTATTTTTGGCACCAGCTATTTCTTTTTCGTGATTCGATTTTCGATATAAATATCCGACAACGACACCAACAATTAAAGCTATGATAGCGAAGGCTAAAGTCCATATATCCATAGTTTCACCTCCGTATCTATTTAATTTTGTTGTCAAAAAAATGAATAAAAATTAATTTTACAATGTGCAGAATGAAGCGATGCACATAAATTCATTCTAAACGTAGAATACTGACATGTCAACGATAAAACGGTAACATAACCAAAATACGTGTTTTTCTGTTGCGATATTGCCCTTTTTTTGTAAAAAAAAAGAAAGAGGCCCGGATTTAATTTGGTCCCGACCTCTTTGGAAAACAGTTTTTACTCGTCCAACAAATCGATTGATTCGATCAGTTCGTCTTTTACGTCTGCAATCGTCTCTACAGCTTTTTTATCACCGATACCGTATTCGTCCCGGACAAGTTTCTCGATTTCAGCACGCATTTCTGGATGATCAAGCAGGAATTTCTTGGCGTTTTCGCGGCCTTGGCCGATGCGTTCGCCTTTGTAGGCATACCAAGCCCCACTCTTGTTGACGATGTCCTTTTCCGATGCCATATCAATGATTTCGCCGACCTGAGAAATGCCTTCCCCATACATGATATCGACTTCTGCTGTCCTGAATGGCGGCGCAACTTTATTTTTGACGACTTTGATTTTTGTGCGGTTACCCATGATGTCCGTGCCGCTCTTGATCTGTTCTGCTCTTCTGACTTCCAGACGGATAGTGGCGTAGAATTTAAGTGCTCTTCCTCCTGGGGTCGTTTCCGGGTTACCGAACATGATGCCGATCTTTTCGCGGACCTGATTGATGAAGATTGCGATCGTTTTTGTTTTGTTTATCGATCCGGACAGTTTCCGTAAAGCTTGGGACATCAAGCGAGCCTGCAGACCCATATGCGAGTCTCCCATTTCACCTTCAATTTCAGCCCGCGGAACCAATGCGGCAACCGAGTCAATGACCACGATATCGACAGCGCCCGATGAGACCAGCGCATCAGCGATTTCCAGCCCTTGCTCGCCTGTATCCGGTTGGGAAAGCAGCAACTCATCGATATCCACACCCAAAGCTGCAGCGTATTTCGGATCCAGAGCATGCTCAGCATCGATGAAAGCAGCGACTCCGCCTTGTTTTTGCACTTCCGCAATCGCGTGGAGCGCAACGGTCGTTTTACCCGAAGATTCAGGACCGTACACTTCGATGATACGGCCTCTCGGATAACCGCCTACTCCCAACGCAACATCAAGAGCCAACGATCCGCTTGGCACCGTAGATATTTGGGTGTCCACTTTTTCACCGAGCTTCATGACGGATCCTTTACCGAAATTTCTTTCTATTTTTTTCAGAGCCTCATCCAAGGCTTTTTGTCTATTTTCATTTATATTGGCCATTTGTTGTTTCCTCCAAGCTTTCATTTACATGCATTAACACCACAACGTAATACTATCCTTTTCCGGACAAAAAAGCAAGAATAAAGTGAACAGACGTTCGTTTTTTATTCTTTGGATCCAACTTCAATCAAATACTGGCGAATCATATCAAAACCTTGCATAACTGCTTGTTCCCTGTTCCCGAGTCGATTGCGGGAAAACCGGAAGCCTTGGACTGCAGTCGGCCCATCTTTTTGACTCAAAGCGATCCATACCGTTCCGGCCGGCTTACCCTCCATTTGATCCGGACCGGCAACTCCTGTAAAAGAAATGGCCAACTGCGTGTCAAACAGTTCGCGTGCACGTTCCGCCATCGCAACTGCGCACTCTGGGCTGACCATTCCGTATGCCTCCAGAATGTGCTCCGGTACACCAAGAACCCGTTGTTTAGCACCTTCTTGGTAAGATACGATGCCTCCCGCGAAGACTTCACTTATGCCTGGAACCTTGACAAGCTCCGCTTGAAAAAGCCCTCCGGTTAAACTTTCGGCTGCACTGATGGATGTTTTGCCCTCCAACAATTTCTTTCCTACCACTTCGGCAAGACTGGATTCATCTCCGTCGCCATAATGATATCCCCCTACGATCGCCAATATTTCCGCTTTTTTTTCATCCAACAGCTTTCCGCAGATTTCTTCTGTCGCAGCGTTTGCCGTGAGCCTCAAAGTCACTTCATATTTCCCGGCATACGGTGCTATTGTCGGGTTGGTCTGATTACGGATCATTTCATCCAACTTCGTCGTCAATGTGGATTCGCCGATTCCAAAAAAGCGGAGCGTTTTCGATGAGATGACTTGGTGATCTTCATACTTGCTGGAAAGGAATGGTTTCACAAATTGCCGGAACATCTGCTCAAGCTCTCTCGGCGGACCTGGCAAAAGCAAATACCCTTTCCCATCTTTTTCGGTATAGGTACCGAGCGCTTGTCCGATCGGGTTCGGGAAGACAGTACCGCTCTTGAACACTAAAGCTTGAAGCTCATTGTTTTTTGTCATGCTTCTTCCCGAACGTTCAAACCATTGTTGGATATGCGCCAACCCAGCGTCATCCATGACAAGTTCTTCCCCAAGGTAATCCGCTACAGTCTGTTTGGTCAAGTCGTCTCGGGTGGGACCGAGCCCTCCTGTAAAAATCAGCAAGTCGCTCCGTGATTCGGCTATTTGGATCACTTCTTTTATTTTTCCGGGGTTATCGCCGACAACCGTCTGAAAATAGGAGTCTATGCCTAAACCGGTCAGTTCCTTGGCGATGAACGCCGCATCCGAATTCACTATTTGCCCCATCAACAATTCCGTTCCGACTGAAATAATTTCTGCGTTCATATTACATACCTCACATCCATAGTATTCGCTCAAGCCAGAAAAAAAATCTAATAAAAAATGATAAAGAAAAAGAAGGGCACAAAAGAATCGCTTTTCTTTTGTTCAGATCGCAACCTGATGCAACCCAGCCCTTCTTATTTATTAAAACTACATGGATCCGTCAAAGACGTGTTTATTCTTGACGAAATAATCCACCCCTGAATAAATGGTGAAAATCAAACAAAGATACAACATGATATCCGCAACCGGAATGCCGGTTGCCTGAAAAGGAAAATTATCCACGAACAACAAAATGATCGCTACCATTTGCGTCGCCGTTTTGATTTTCCCCGGCCATGCCGCTGCCATGACTTCGCCTTCCTTCACAAGCAACAGGCGCAAACCTGTAACCGCCAATTCCCGGCTGATGATGATGCTGACGACCCACGAAGGAGCCAGTCCTTGGCCGACCAGCACAATCATGGCAGTGGCAACAAGCATCTTGTCCGCCAGCGGATCAGCGAATTTTCCGAAGTTGGTGACCAATCCGTCCCTTCTGGCGATATAACCATCCAACCAATCCGTAAAACTGGCGATGGCAAAAATGAAAGCTCCGACCAGTTGATTGACGGCAATCTGTGATTGGGCAACTGCAAGCGTACCCCAATCAAAAGGAAACAAGGTGATGATCATGAACAACGGAATCATCAAAATCCGCAACGCTGTCAATTTATTAGGTAAATTCAACTTCTGCAACTCCTTTAATGTGCCCTGACTTATTCCACACCTTTGACGGTAAAGGATAAAGTTTGGGTCTGAATCTCTTGATAATCGTCTGGCATTTCAACGACTGCACCATCCAGTTCGATTATCGTTGCCGGCATCACACCGACTATCACTTCTATCTCGCTTGTGTTCAATGGCAGAACGACCGTCAATGGGTTTTCAGTGTCCACGATGCCGGAAGGCTCTTGGACGATCCCATTCACGCTTACGCCGATCCAGGAACTGCCGCCTGCCGCTACCGAGATTTTCAACTCTGATGGCAACGATAAGCTGCTGACGTCATATTCCGCATACCCATCGGCAGAAGAGACCAGGGTCACCTGCGCTGTTCGTTCCGCTGTAACTGCACTCTCTGTCTGCTCTGTACCGCTTGAATGCATTTCTTGCGATGCCACAGTCGTCTGGCTGATGTTGGAAGCCACTTCGATCTGAACCTGGTTATCGTCATCGTCCAAAGTAGCCTTCCAGACCACAAGAACGATGGCGACTACCGCCACAGCCAACAAAAAAGTCGGTAACTTATTCTGGACGGACCCTCCATAGTTAAAATTCGTCTTTTTAGAGGCCCTTCTAGTCTCGGAGCGACTGGGAGAAAATGAGCCGGAATCCTCCACTTGGCTGCTCCCATGTATTTCCGGAATCACATTTGCATGGTCACCCAACAAGCGGTCGCCATCCAAGCCCACAGTATCTGCATATTGCTTGATGAAGGCACGCACATAGAAATTGCCCGGCATGATTTCATAATCGCCTTCTTCTATGGCAATCAGATACCGTTTCTGTATCTTAGTCATTTGCTGTAGATCATCCAACGTGTACCCCTTGGAAATTCTAGCACTTTTTAGGATTTCTCCAATTTGAACCATTTCTTCACCTGCCTTCACTTGCAAATCCCGAAGTTGCCAAAGATATTATACCATAAAATCCCTTCATCAGGAGTTCCAATACTGTTTTACCTGAGCCAGCCACCGGATACGTAAATAGCCTGTCCGGTCATATAACGGCTGTCTTCCTTCAGAAGTTGGGATACCCAGAAGCTGATTTCGTCCGGACTTCCCATTCTCCCCAGCGGGATTTCTTCAAGAAGAGCCTCTTTTTCATCGCTATCCAGATGAGCGTTCATTTGCGTATCGATGGCTCCCGGGCATATGGCATTGACTGTCACTCCCATCGAGGCGACTTCCTTGCTGTAGGCTTTGACGAAGGCGATTTGGGCCCCTTTGACGGTGCTGTAGAGCACTTCGAGTCCACTGCCGACTTCCCCATAGATCGAACTGATGAAGAGGATGCGGCCGTTGCGGGAACGAGCGATTTTTCCCTGCAGCGCTTGAATGATCAGCATAGGTATTTTGACGTGCATTTCCCACAAGGAATCCATTTGTGGGGAAGTCATATCTTGAAGCAACCCATATTCGGTCTTGCCGTGCGCAAAAACAATCGCTTGGAGCGAAAATATCTGGTCAACAAGCGTCGGAACGCCAGCTTCATCGGTCAAATCCATGCAGATTGGATAAAATTCCTGTTCAGGATAAGCCGATTGCAGTTCCGACAGCAACAGCTTGATTTTTTCTTGATTGGAATGATAATGCAGGTACAAAGACCAGCCTGAACCTGCTAGGTCCCTTGCGATAGAGGACCCGATGTCGCCGGAGGCTCCCGTCACCAAAGCAGCTTTCATTGCTGCATTGCTCCCTTCTGGACGATCACATAGGTGCTCATACTTTGTTCTTTTAGATACCCCGCAGCAAATCTGCGGATGTCCTCCAGTGTGGTCGCTTCGATCAACGGAACAACTTCAAAAAGTTCGGCCCCAGAAAACAGCAAGGTGCTGTAATGGTTTGCGATGTATTCCAAAGAATTGAATGCCTGCAGTTGTTCTCCGATCATGCTCTTCTTCAGCAAATCAAACTTCGCATTCGTCAGATTGGCATCCGTTTCCCAATCCAAAAGTATCCGCTTCAGCTTTTCTTCCAGCAGTTTTGGTTGTTCCGTGTCCGACTCGATGGCCATAAAGTGGAAGGAACGATCCAGATTGAAGGAGTAGCCGAAGCTGTCATCGATCAAACCGTTGTCGTAGAGATCGATGAAATGCGTGGAGCTCCGACCGAAGAGCAATTCCAACAACAGCGATCCGTAGATTTTGTATTTTTCAGCTTGATTTCCGGTTACATCCGTATCCAGACCTTTCACACCCAGCATCACTTTCGGGCGCTGCACATCCATTTCGGTCTCTTTGTAGGGAATGATTTCCTGGATCGAAGCTGGAGGCAAAGTGCGCTGGATCGGTTTTGCGGGAACAAATGTCTTGCAGTCTTGATTTTGTTTGATGGTCTCCATCATTTCTTCGGGTACGAAATTACCAATCATCAATATATTCATATTGGAAGGATGGTAGAAAGTTTCGTAACAGATTTGAAGCAGTTCCGGTGAGATTGCTTGGATGCTTTCGACAGTTCCGGCTATATCGACGGAAAGTGGATGTTCAGGATAGAGATTACGGAGCAGACCGTAAAATAGTTGCCATCCCGGATTGTCTTCATACATGCGGATTTCTTGGGCAATGATGCCTTTTTCCTTTTCAGTGCCTTCTGCCGTGAAATGCGGATCTTGAACGAAGTCAAGTAGGCTGTTCGTATTTTCTGCGATATTATCCGTGGCTGAAAAGAGATAGCTTGTCCGCGTAAAGGAAGTGAAAGCATTCGCTGAAGCACCATACTTCGCGAAGTCTTCAAAAGCATCATGGTCTTCGCCCTCGAACAGTTTATGTTCAAGGAAATGTGCGATACCGTCCGGAATCTTGATTTCCTTATCTCCGTTTATCGGCACAAACTGGTTATCGATCGAACCGAAATTGGTGGTGAAGATACCATAGGTTTTAGAGTATTTATTTTTCGGAATCAAAACTACTTGTAATCCATTTTCCAATACTTCCGTATAGACAGTTTCGTTTAGTGCCTCATAGTGTATTTTATTCATCTGTAGCCTCGCCTTTCAAGAAAAATATCGCCTGCAAAGTCATTTTTTCCGCAACAGCAATGATCTGTTCCTTCGTCACCGCATTCAAACCGGCAATCCACTGCTCTTGCGAAAGAGGGTTCTCTATGATGAGGATATCCTGGTACTGTTTCGCCAAGCTTCTGCCCTGATAATCATCATTTTGTTTGTAGTGGTTGATCAGCATGCTTTTCGTTTGAGCGATCAACGCATCCGAAAAGTCACCCGCTTGCATATCCCGCAGTTGAGCCAGTACGATTTCCTCGACCTGTTGCCGCTTATCAAATTCAATGCCGGTACCGACAGTCATGACCCCGCGCAGAAAATCCAAGCTGCTTGAAGCCGTGTAAGCCAAACTTTCTTTTTCACGTACATTCTGGAAGAGTTTTGAATGCGGGAATCCCCCAAACAATCCATCAAAAACCAATCCGGCAAAATAATGATCGTTCATGTAATAAACGGGAGAGGAGAAACCAAAAAACAGCTTGCCCTGATTGATGTCCTGAGCTTCGCTTGAAGTGACGGGTTCCGATATCTTTTCGCGGAAGTAGAACACCTCTTTTTCAATCTCTTTCCTGTCGGAAAGCTTCTGTCCAGCCAGTATCTTCACTATCCGTTCCGGCTCTACATCGCCCGAAACAAGGATATCCAGTTGATTTGCTCCGATCATCTCTTCGTAGCATTCAAACAGCGTTCCTGGAGTGATATCCTTAAGGAAGCCGGCATCCCCGATACCTTGATAGGCTTGATTCGTTCCCTCGAACATCACTTGGTTCAAGCGATTTCGTGCATAAGCTGACTTGTCTTCGATCAAGGATTCGAAATAATTATGCAGATTTTCCTTTTCCCTCAGAAAAGTCTTCTCATGGAACTTACCGTCCTCGGCATTCGGCCTGAAGATGATTTCTTCCAGAAAAGCGAAAGCCTCTTCCAAAAGTGTGTCGTCGCCTCCGATAAACTTATCATTGACGACGGACAGACTCAGCGTCACCACATGCTGCTTGCCGAAGCGTTGGGATTGCGTATGCAGCGTTGCACCGTAAAGGCTGGCCATTTTCAAATCCATCTCGTTTTGGGTAGGGTATTGCTTGCTGTTCGTTTCAAGCATGTTCTTCACCAAAGAACGTTCCGTAGCAGTTCTGCCGTCGAAGATCGTCCTGAATTTGTACTGGATCAGTACAGTTTTGTATTTGTCAGAAGGCTCGATATAGGCCGTAACACCTTGCTTTAATTTATATTCCATCCATTTCACGTCCTGTAAGCTATTTTATTTGTCGATAGGGAAAACTATACTCTAATTCGGTTTTTTTTTCAATTAAGCCATTCTCGGACACGCTCTTCCCATGCCCGGTGCAAAAAGAAAAGGCTGACTCGTGTTGAGCCAACCCTTCTCACTTTCAGAGATTATTTTGATTTGATATAAGTCGTACCGTTGGCGGCCGGACCTCTCGATTTTCCGATAAAACCTACAAGTACAATTATCGTAATGACATAAGGTGCAATCTGAAGGTAAACGGAAGGGATATTCTGGATGACCGGAATATAGCTGCCGATGACTCCCAGACTCTGAGCGAAACCGAAGAAAATCGCTGCACCCATCACACCAATCGGATTCCACTTGCCGAAAATCATGGCAGCCATGGCGATGAAGCCTTGACCGGCAATCGTCGATCCGGAAAAATTCAAGCTGATTGACTGGGAGACGATGGCGCCGCCCACTCCGCCCAAAAATCCGGAAATCAGCACGCCAGCGTAGCGCATCACGTAGACGTTGATCCCCAAAGTATCTGCCGCTTGCGGGTGTTCCCCGACCGAACGCAGACGCAAGCCAAAAGTCGTCTTGAAGATGATGAAGTAGCAGACAAGCGCTGTTGCGATCGCTGCATAGGCTGGAGCTGACGTGTCCGTGAAGAATATCTGACCGATGACCGGGATATCCTTCAATATAGGGAAACTTGTCTTTCCGAAGTTCTGGATGATGAAGGCAGTTTGCCCCTTCCCTTCATAAAGAACCTTGGTCAAAAATACCGCCAACGCAGGGGCAAGCATATTGATGACCGTTCCGGAAACGATATGGTTCGCCCTCAAATTGATGGTGGCAACGGCATGGATAATCGAAAAGAAAATGCCTACTGCCCCCGCAACCAATAACGCAACCCAAGGGGTCATTTTCCCAAGACTATCGGCGTAGTTCAGATTAAAGACTATGGCTGAGAATGCCCCCATCACCATCGTGCCTTCCAATCCCACGTTGACGATACCGCTCCGTTCCGAGAAAGTTCCGCCAAGACCAGTAAAAATCAATGGTGCCGAATAAATCAAAGCCGAAGACACGATGATCGAAAGAATCGCTAGTAAGTCCATCTCACGCCACCTCCTTTTTATTGACTTTGGACAGCTTGTTCACCAGTAGCCTGATGATATAGCTTGCACCGACGAAGAAGATGATCGAGGCGATCACGATGTCGACAATTTCAACCGGTACCCCGGACATAAGCGGCATGCTCGTTCCACCGATTTTAAGCGTGCTGAACAGAAGTGCCGCAAAGAGAATTCCGATCGGGCTTCCGATACCCAACAAAGCTACCGCCATGCCATCGAATCCGACAGCAGGCATCGCACCTTGAACAAACATGTTCTGGAAATTCCCTAACCCTTCCATCGCGCCTCCCAAACCGGCCAACCCGCCGCTGATCAACATGGCCAAAATGATGTTCTTTTTGGCGTTCATCCCTGCGTAATCGGCTGCATCAGGATTCAATCCGACCGAACGGAATTCGAAACCGTATGTTGTTTTCTTCATCAGAATCCAGACAACCGCAATCATGATGAGGGCAATGAAAATACCGGCATGCAGTGTCGAATTGCGCGTCAGTTCCGACAAGAACGGTACTCTCAGACTGGCATTTTCCGTGATTCTGGCTGTCGCATCCCCGGAGTCCGTCAAAACATTTCTGACGATATGATTGTTGATATACAAAGCTGTGTGATTCAGCATGATGGTGACGATCACTTCACTGGTATTGAAATAGGCACGCAGAACACCGGCAATGCCCGCCCACAATGCTCCGGCAGCGATTCCCGCCAAAATGCATAAAGGCAACAAAATCAATTTCGGCAAGTCAGGCAACAGTTGGGCTATGCTGACGGATGCCAACCAACCGAATAAGGTTTGACCCGCTACACCGATGTTGAAGAAACCTGCCGTGTTGGCTACCGCAAAACCTAGTGCGACCAGAATCAAAGGGGTAGCTTCACGCAGTAATTCGCCTATGTAAAACGGCGATCCGAAAGCTCCCTTCAGCATTGCCGAATAACCCGCGATGGCATCATAACCAAAAGACCACATGACGATTGCGCCGATCAACAGGCCTAATACGACTGAAAGCAAAGGAACGATGATCCCCTGGATGCGATTGGCTCCTTGTTGATTACTCATGAAGGCTTCCCTCCTCTTCCTTGTTTTTTTCCAATTCTTCCCGGGCCTTTTCCAAAGAAGAACCGGCCATCAATAAGCCCAATTCTTGTTCGGAAGTTTCATCCGGTTTGACATAGGCCACAATTTCACCCTCAAACATCACAGCGATGATGTCGGAGAGATTCAGGATTTCATCCAACTCGAAGCTCATCAAGAGGACGGCCTTATCCTTATCCCTTTGCTCGATCAAGCGTTTATGGATGAATTCGATTGCCCCCACATCTAATCCGCGGGTCGGTTGGGCAGCTATCAACAGTGAAGGATTCCGATCGACTTCACGGGCAATGATTGCCTTTTGTTGGTTCCCGCCTGACAAAGAACCCGCTGTCGCTTTTTCGCTTTGGGTCCTGACATCGAACTCTTTGATCAGTTCGATGGCATGGTTTTCGATGGCTTTGTCATTCAGGAAGCTATTCTTGCTGTATGGTTCCTGATAATAAGTCTGCAAGGCGATATTCTCATCCAAGCGCATCGGGAGGATCAGCCCGAACTTTTGTCGGTCCTCAGGGATATGTCCTAAGCCAGATTCAGTAATTTTGCGCGGGGCCAAGTTCGTGATGATTTCGCCGTTCAATTTGACGGTTCCGCTCTCGGCCTTCCGCAAACCAGTGATGGCTTGAATCAATTCACTTTGGCCATTCCCGTCGATCCCGGCAATGCCGACGATTTCGCCCGCCCGAACAGTCAGATTCAAATTACGCACGGCTTCAAGACCACGGCTTTCTTTGACCGTCAAACCTTCAATTTCCAAAACAGCCTGCTTGGGCTCGGCTGGTTTTTTGACTGTACGGAACAGAACGGAACGCCCGACCATCATATCGGCCAGTTCTTGCTGGGATGTTTGCTTCACGTCAACAGTGCCGATGCTCTTGCCTTTGCGGATTACCGTGCAACGATCGGCAACCGCTTTGATTTCATCCAGCTTATGCGTGATCAGAATGATCGACTTGCCTTCTTTCGTCAATTCCCTCATGATCGACATCAGTTCATCGATTTCCTGAGGTGTCAAAACCGCTGTTGGTTCGTCAAAAATTAGGACATCCGCCCCACGGTACAACGTTTTTAAGATTTCTACCCTTTGCTGCATCCCGACAGTGGTGTCTTCGATTTTGGCGGACGGATTGACTGCCAAGCGGTATTTGTTGGACAGATCCGCAATCACTCCCGCAGCTGCCTTTTTATTCAGAACACCGAGTCTGCTCGGCTCACTGCCTAAAATGATGTTCTCTGTTACTGTGAAGTCCTTGACCAGCATAAAATGTTGGTGCACCATTCCGATCCCTAATTTATCGGCAACACCCGGGGAGCTGATTTCGACTTCTTGCCCCTTGACTTTGATGGTTCCGCTGGTCGGCTCCAAAAGACCAGAGAGGATATTCATCAAAGTCGACTTGCCCGCACCATTTTCACCCAACAAAGCGTGAATTTCACCTCTTTTCAAGCTGAGAAAAATATCATCATTCGCTTTATAATTGCCGAAAGTTTTCGTTACGCCAATCATCTCAATGACATAATTTTCTTCTGTCATGCTGATTCCACCCCTTACTAAAATTGAATGCATGCATTCCCTCATGCAGCAGTGAGACACGCTTATAGAATATAATACCGTAAAACACTATTTCACACCTATTATAAAGTATTTCCAAAATCCTATCCACTTTTGTTTATCACGAAAAACAAACATTTGTTTTAAAAATGGAACAAACTTTACCTAGGGATACTGCACAGAAAAAAAGAGAAGCAACTCAATATCCTAACCGGAATCAAGTTGCTTCATGAGAATTTAGAACGTGATTAGTTTTCTGGAGCTTCCGGAACCACAAGTGTTCCGTCCAAAATTTGTGCCTTCGCATCTTCAACAGCAGTCAAGGCATCCGCGCTCAACTGACCGTCCGTCAAATTAACGCCTTCTTCAGCCAGACCGAAAGTCTGTACTTCTCCAGCCGGGAATTCGCCGTTCATCGTTAAATTAGCAACGTCATGAGCTGCTTTACCTACACCCTTCAACGTTGAAGTCAAAGTAAGGTTTCTTTCGGTACCGTCATCCAGCGTCAACAAACCCTCTTCTGTTTGGTCACGGTCAACACCGATTACCCAAATTTCTTTTGAAGGATCTGCTTTGACGATATCCTTAGCTTCTGAGAATACGCCATTACCGGAATCTCCGGCAGCTTGATAAATGATGTCGATTCCGCTAGCGTACATTGCGGCAGCTTTAGATTTTCCGCCTGCTGCATCGCCGAACGAGCCGACATATTCAACTTTAATATCTATATCAGGATTCACGGATTGGGCACCAGCTACGAATCCTGCTTCAAAGCGATCGATTACTTCGCTCTCTTGTCCGCCGATGAAACCTAACTGATTGGTTTTGGTTGTTTTGGCAGCTGCGACGCCCGCCAAGAAAGCAGCTTCATGGTCTTTGAATGATATGGAAACTGTATTTTCGCCTTCGATGACATCATCGATAATTGCGAACAATGTATCAGGATTCTGATCAGCCACATCTTGCATCGCTGATTTCAATTTATATCCGATACCGAACACAAGATCAAAATTACTGTTTACGGCAGTGTTCAAGTTCGTCACAAATTCCGAATCGGCATTTGATTGGATGTAATCATATCCATCGATCCCTTTTTCTTTGCCGTTCTCCTCGCCCCATGCAACAAGGCCTTCCCACGCGCTTTGGTTGAATGATTTGTCATCCACGCCGCCGACGTCGGTAATCATCGCGATAGCGAAGTTATCTTCCGTTCCTCCTGCCGTGCTGGAACCTGTCGCACTACTGTCAGCGGTATCGCCATTGCCGCCGCATGCTGCCAAAATTGTGCTGACACCTAACCCTACTGCCAACAATTTAACATATTTTTGCTTTTTCACCATGACCCCTCCAATAAAATTCAATTTTTTAAACTTGTAAGTACAAGCTTCTTACAAAAAATATCATAGCATGTATTCTTTCAAAAATAAACGATATCGACTTGTTTTGTAATCGTTTTTTCATTTAATATCCATATATTTTTCAGAATCTGCCCTACTAAGCCTCGGAATCAACAGGGATATCCGTATCATGTTCGTAGATACCTTCACTAATGTTCACTTTTCTGGGCTTACTTCCATCAGCCGGACCAACAATCCCCCTCGCTTCCATCTCGTCTATCAGCCGCGCTGCCCGATTATAGCCGATCCGGAATCTCCTCTGCAATTTGGAGATGCTCGCCGTTTCATCCGATCTGATAAATTCTACAGCTTCCCCGAAAAGATCATCTTCCGGCTCTTCGCTTGCGGCCGCCACTGTTTCGGTCGGCATCATTTCCTCGACATAGTTCGCTTCCTGCTGATTTTTGACAAAAGCCACAATGTGTTCGACTTCCTCGTCGGAAATGAACGCTCCTTGCACACGGATCGGTTTGTTTTCTCCCATCGGACGGAAGAGCATATCGCCTCTGCCCAGTAGTTTCTCTGCACCAGAGCCATCGATTATCGTTCTGGAATCGATCGAACTGGATACGGCAAACGCAATCCGGGAAGGGACGTTCGCTTTGATGATACCGGTGATGACGTCGACACTCGGCCGTTGCGTAGCCAGAATCATATGGATTCCCGCAGCCCGTGCCATTTGAGCCAATCTTGTGATCGCATCTTCGACTTCATTGCTGGCAACCATCATCAAGTCGGCCAACTCATCCACAATGACCACGATGTACGGCAAGGTAGGATTGTTTTCCCCGTTCTCCAGATTGTATTCGACAATCAGATTATTATAACCATCGATATTGCGCATGCCGGTACCGGCGAACAATTCATATCTTCTTTCCATTTCCGTGACGACTTTGTGGAGTGCTTGCGCCGCCTTGCGGGGATTCGTGACAACCGGTGTAAGCAAGTGGGGGATCCCGTTATAGACGTTCAATTCCACCATTTTCGGATCGATCATCATCATCTTGACTTCGTTCGGTTTGGCTTTCATCAGGATGCTCGTTATGATGCCGTTGATGCAGACAGACTTCCCGCTGCCGGTAGCACCAGCAATAAGGAGATGGGGCATCTTCGTCAGATCCGCACTCTGTACAACGCCGGAAATATCCCGGCCTAAGGGAACCTCCAATAGCTTGTCCGTGTGCTTTTGACCTTCCATGACATCCCGAAAGGATACGACGCTGATTTCACTATTCGGCACTTCTATGCCGATGAAGGATTTACCAGGTATCGGTGCTTCGATGCGGATGTCTTTTGCCGCCAAAGCCAAGGCCAGATCATCATTGAGGTTCACAATTTTGCTGACTTTCACCCCTACAGCGGGCTGAACCTCGTATTTCGTTACGGCAGGTCCCAGATTTGCTTTCGTGACTTTGGCTTCCACCCCAAAACTCGCAAACGTCTCTTCCAGTTTCTTGACATTTTTTTCGATTGTCGCGTATTCATTCGATTGATCGATTGCTTTGATTTCATTCAACAAAGTTACCGGGGGCAATTGGTAATCCCTGTTTTCCTGCTCGGCAGTAATCTCGAACTCCAGATCGCCACTGTTGTCTTCCTCCCCGCCTGCCACAGTTGTTTTTGCAAGGCTGGCCTCTTTGGCGGACGCGCTCTTTTCATTATCCGCATGTTTATGTTCGGCTGCCTTTTCAAGTTGTTGCTGAAAACTGTCTATTTTCAGCTGAACGGGTTCGCGTTCTTTCGCGGCGGTTGTTTCTTGTTCTGAAGCTTTCAGAGCATTTGCTTCTTCCTGCATCAATTTTTTCGCTGCCGATTCGCTTCTGATCTGATTTCTTGCTTTTTCGACTATCGAAGGTTTCTTGTCGGCCGGAATGCTGTTGGATCTGGTCGGTTTCTTTACTGTTTTCGAATCGATGATCGAGCCGGCAACTTTCTCTTTCGTGAAAAGCACTGCTCGTTTGCTGTTGTGTCCGAAGATCAAGGCAACTTTGCGCACGACTTCCATGACGTCATGCGTCGTGAAGCCGAATATGACCGCTGCACCAAAAAAAACAAGCAAGCCAATGATGATGTACGTGCCCCATTGCGAAACCAAAAAATGGGTTCCGGTATAGAAGGCTGCCCCAATCAAGCCACCACCCATTTCCGAAGCCGTGTCCGATTGCCTGACATCGGTCAAAAAGCGGGCAAGCGTAACGGACATGACCGATGCTTCCTCCGTGATGACCTTCTCAAAAGCCTGCGAATGCAGATAAAGCAAAGCTGCTGAATAAAGCAGGATGCCGCTGACCAGCCAATTTTTCCTTATTTTTGGTTCTTTCCCTCTCAGAATCAGGTACAGTCCATAGGCACCGAAAAGCGCCAGACTGATCGGATAAGTTTCGCCTACAAAAAAACGGAAAAAATTCGCCAGCGCTATACCGGCAAATCCAAGGTGCCCGATCCCTAAGGCTGCACTGAAAAGAAACAGCACACCGATAAGCTCATAAGATATTTTCTGTCCGGTCGTCTTCTTTTTCTTTCTCGTCGTCGTTCGTTTCGCCAAACATGCCAACTCCTTTTTTATCATTTATTCAAAACCACTGCGTATCTACTAAAACAGTGATCCATAGATTGTTCGGTTGATTACCCGTATCGGTTCATTATACTATAAAATGAACCCTTTACGTGGCTATTTTTTCGTTGGACTGCATGGAAAAAAAGCTTCAGAATCCCCTTTTGCGGATGCTGAAGCTTTTTCGATTTTGAGCGATCATTCTAGGCACAGTTTTTTCCTGTCCTGCAACAGCATCAGTCCATGATATAATTGCACATCATCATCGCAGTTTTCACAAAACCGGATTTCTCCATCCGACCAGTAGGCAGTCAGGTAGGTTTCCTTCGTTTTTTGGAATGGGTAAACTTCCGATAGTTTTTCAGCAGCCCGCTCATAGGCAACGACTGCCTCATGGAAATCGGCATACTCTGTCGATTCCACAATAAAATCCATCCAATCCTCAAAAAACCACCAAGGTTCATATTCTCCCTCGGTCCGAATCACCTGGTACATAATCTCACCTTCTTTGTTGCAAAAAGTATAGCACAGCCCGAAAAAAAATTCGCGCGCAAAGTATCGGGATTGAAACTTCTTGAAGAAGGCTGTAAACTGGATTTAACAGTTGCAACGCATACTCATCCTAAAATTGGGAGGAACTTATTATGAAGAAAATCAATATGACCGTGAGCGGCCGGGTCCAGGGCGTAGGGTTCCGTTACATGACAAAAATGGTGGCTGACCAGATCGGTGTTTCCGGCATCGTCAGGAATGAGGATGACGGAAGTGTCTATATCGAAGCTGTTGGACCGACCGAGAAAATCGATGCTTTCATCGCGGCCGTCAAACGCAGTCCTTCTCCAAGTGGCAGGGTTGAAGCGTGCATCATCCGTGAAGACGCCAACATTGAGAATTATATAAGTTTTCGCGTAACTAATTGAATATATTTTCCCCTTCAGGTATAGTAGTAATGTTATCGAAAAATTGTAAAGGAACGTGAATGATGAAACTCAAAAAGAAGTTATTGCTTTCCGCGGAAATGCTCTCCCTGTTGGTGGTTCTTACAGGCTGTATGCAATATGATGAGAATAAAAACCCGACCGGCTTTATATATGACTATTTGGTGGTGCCTACAGGGAAATTGATCGTTATGCTGGCGGAATTGCTGAACGGCAATTACGGGTTGGCTATCATCGCCATCACGATCATTGTCCGTTTGGCCATCATGCCCCTGAATTTTAGCCAGATCAAAAAAACGATGGTGCAGCAGGAAAAAATGAAGTACATCAAACCGGAACTGGAAGACATCCAATTCCGCCAAAAGAATGCCCAGACACCTGAAGAAAAAGCGGCGGTTTCTCAAGAAATGATGGCGCTGTACAAAGAAAACAACATCAGCATGACCGGCGGCGTCGGCTGCTTACCGATTCTGATCCAAATGCCGATTTTCACCGCCATGTACCAAGCCGTGAATTTGACGCCGGAAATTTCTGCAAGCACATTCCTTGGCATCAATCTTGGTGTAAGCAGTCCGTTGTTGGCAATCCTGGCGGGTGTTGCCTATGTTATTCAAGGCTACGTTTCCACAATCGGTATGCCACAAGAAACCAAATCACAGATGAAATCGATGATGCTGATGAACCCGATCATGATTCTGATGTTCTCTTGGTCTTCACCAGCGGGATTGGCACTTTACTGGCTGGCCGGCGGTATTTTCGCCGCAGCTCAGACTGCGCTTCAAAATCACATGATCAAACCTAAAATCCAGAAGCAAGTTGAAGAAGAAATGAAGGATCGTCCGGTCAAGAAGAACGTGAAAATGGCGAAGCCGGCTTCCTCTTCAGCACCTGCGCAAGCGGTAAAAGCTTTGTCCTCCAATAATCAAAAAACGGATGGCAAAAAAGGCCGCAACGCAGGCAAACAATCAAAATCATAATTGCAACTACAGAAAAAGCAGGAAGCGGCTCACTCACGGGCTCGCTTCCTGCTTTTTTGATTTCATTTTTTGGGTAAGGGACTTTTTCCTGCTGATAGTCTATAATTCCTCATCCGGCACATAATCCTTCAGAATCGGCAGCTGGATGCGGAAAACAGATCCGTGTCCCAATACGCTTTCGACGGTGATGTCGCCCTTATAGCCTTCCAGCAATTCTTTCGCTATCGAGAGGCCCAAGCCGTTCCCGCCCTTGTTCCGCGATCTGGCTTTATCGACGCGGTAAAAACGCGAAAAAATCTTCTGTTGATCTTCCTGGGACATCCCTTCGCCAAAATCTTGGATGGCAATCTGGACATAGGACATGGATTCGGAAATCGAAAGATGGATTTCATGCCGATCAGTCGAATACTTAACGGCATTGTCCATCAATATCACCAAGATTTGCTCAAAATGGTTGCGATAGATGTTCACATAGATTTCGCGATTCAGATCATCATCCAGATTGAAGACGAAATCCGGATAGAGCATCTTGAAATTATGGAACGTATGCAGCACGACATTCCGGATCGGCGTCACTTCATTTTTATAATGCATTTCGACTTGTTCCGCGCGGGAAAGATCCAGCATTTCCTGAACCAAAGTCTTCATGCGCTGAATTTCGGTCAAGGAAGCGGCAAGGGATTCGTCCAGTACCTGCGGATCCTCCTTGCCCCAACGGTTCAGCAATTTCAGATGCCCTTCGACAATGGCTGTCGGGGTGCGAAGTTCATGCGAAACGTCTTCCACAAACTGCTTTTGCTGCGTGACATAGAGCGCCATCTTGTCCAGAAGCCCATTGATATGCACAGAAAGGTCGGTAAATTCGTCCTTGCTTTTCGATATTTTGATGCGGGTCTCCGACAAGGTGTCCTCTTCGATCGCATCCATCGTGTCGACCATCTGTTTGATTGGCCTGAAGAAGTAAATGGCGATGCCGTAGCCGGCAGCCGCCGACAAAACGAGCACAATCGCCGTGACTACCCAGAAATACTGCGTCATCTGCGAGATGATTTTATGATAATCACTCAATCGGAAAACGATCTGCATATACCCCAAAAGGAAGGAATCCTCCTGGCTGAGGATCGGGCTGCCTGCGACAAACGCATCAAGATCGTTCAGTTCCGTTTCGCGTAAATAAGTATCGGGATTTTTGATGAATGTCGTATAGCTCTTCTGGGTTTCATAGAGCAGCTGCCCGTCTGTATCGAATACGCGGATGTTTACCCCTCTGCTCTTGAGGTCCTCTAAAAACGGATAATTCCCTACAGACTGAAGGCCCTTCGTCACAGTGGAAACAGAGATTTTCTCAAACATGCTTTCTACGCTGTTGACGGACAGCTTCGTGTCGATTTCTGACAACGCGGATTGGACCGAATAGAGCAAGTTTTCGGCTTCGTCTTTTTGTTGTTCGTATTGATAGCTTTTGTAGACATTCAACATCAGGAATGCGGAAAGAAAATACAGCAGGAAGAACGCGATACTTAAAAGAAAACCCCATTTCCACCGAATGGACTTGGGATTCCCTCTTTTTTTGGTTGGCATATAATTGATTCTGCGCATAGCATTATGAGCGCATGACGTATCCGGTGCCACGAACCGTTTGGATATAACTTTCTTGGCCGGCTACATCGATTTTGTTGCGCAGATATCGGATATATACATCCACTACGTTTGTTTCCACTTCTGTTTTGTATCCCCATACTTTATTCAGCAATACATCCCTTGACAAGACAACGTTGATGTTCTCCATCAAGATCAATAATAATTCGTATTCGCGTTTGGTCAGTTCGATGTGGTCATCGCCGCGGCGAACGACACGGTTTTCCTTTTCGATCGTCAAATCACGATAAGTGACGGTTGTCTGTTTCACTTTGCGTTGCTCTTCTTCGATGTCGATACGGCGCAGCAAAGCGCGGACCCTTGCCAAAAGCTCTTCGATGGCAAATGGTTTCACGATGTAATCATCCGCTCCGTGGTCCAACCCGGAAACGCGGTCGATGACAGAATCACGGGCGGTCATGATGATGATCGGCGTGTCTTTGACAGGGCGAAGGCGACGGCAAACTTCGATGCCATTCAATTCAGGCAACATCAGATCCAATAGGATGACATCCCAGTCCTGATTCATTGCAGCTTCAAGGCCGGCTCTGCCGTTGTAGCAGATTTCCGTTTCATAGCCTTCGTGTTTTAACTCAAGCTCGATGAAACGCGCCAGATTTTTTTCATCTTCGATAATCAATATTCTTTGTTTGTCTCTATTTTCCATAGAATTCTCCCCTAATGTCTCATTTGAATACTAACAACATGCCATTACAATTTCATTTTATTTTAACATACTGTCGGGAATTTATCTTAATTAAATGATTATAATAGTAAAATGTCATCCGAAGCCAGGCTTCGGATGACGTAAGTTTAGGCCGGAATGGCGCTGTATCCCTTTAGTCTTGTGGAACTTCCACTTCTTTATCCCACTCGAAGTGATAAGAGCCAGCTTTGTCTGTGCGTTCATACGTATGCGCTCCAAAGTAATCGCGTTGCGCTTGAATGATGTTCGCTGGCAAGACAGCTGAACGGTAAGAATCGAAATATGCTACCGCGGATGAGAATGTCGGTACCGGAACTCCTGCAGTCACAGCCGTTGCAACCACTTCACGTACAGCTCCTTGGTACTGTTTCGTGATCTCTACGAAGTAGTCATCCAACAACAAGTTCTGCAATTCAGGATTTTTCTCGTAAGCGTCCGTGATGTTTTGCAGGAATTGCGCACGGATGATACAGCCTGCGCGCCAAATTTTGGCGATTTCGCCATAATTCAGATCCCAATCATTTTCTTCACTGGCAACGCGCAATTGAGCGAAGCCTTGCGCATAGCTCATAATTTTGCTGAAGTATAGCGCTTTGCGGATACTCTCAACAAATGCCGCTTTGTCCAAACCTTCTTTAGTTGCAGCAGCAGGTCCGGTCAGAATTTCGCTGGCAGCGACACGTTCTGTCTTCAAAGCGGAGATGTAGCGGGCAAAAACGGATTCGGTGATCAATGGCAACGGCACACCCAAGTCCAAAGCACTTTGGGAAGTCCATTTACCCGTGCCTTTATTGCCAGCACGGTCCAGAATGATCTCAACCATTGGCTTGCCTGTTGCAGGGTCGTATTTAGTCAAGATATCAGCAGTGATGTCGATCAGGAAGCTGTCCAGCTCGCCTTTGTTCCATTCGATAAAGACTGCCGCTATTTCTTCCACTGACATGCCAAGATACTTGAACATGATGTCGTAGGCTTCTGCAATCAATTGCATATCTCCGTACTCGATTCCGTTATGGACCATCTTAACGAAATGTCCGGCACCATCCTTGCCGATATACGCTACACACGGCTCACCATCTGGAGCTTTCGCGGAAATTTGTTCTAAAATCGGCGCAACAAGATCATAGGCATCACGTTGTCCTCCTGGCATGATTGAAGGACCTTTCAAGGCGCCTTCTTCACCGCCGGAAACACCCGTTCCGATGAAATTGATTCCTGAATTTTCCAACTCCTTGCTGCGGCGGATCGTATCTTTGTAGAAAGTATTCCCTCCGTCGATCAGGATATCTCCTTTATCCAAATGAGGCAGCAACGATTGAATCGTTTTGTCAGTTGCCTCCCCTGCCTTTACCATCATCATGATTCTTCTTGGTTTTTCCAAAGACTCAACGAACTCTTCGATTGTATAAGTAGGAACCAGTTTTTTTTCTGGATTTTCCGCAATCACTTGTTCAGTCTTTGAACCGGAGCGGTTGAATACAGATACGGAATACCCTCTGCTTTCAATGTTCAATGCTAGATTTTTGCCCATTACGGCCATACCGACAACGCCAATTTGCTGTTTTGACATAAATAAATTCTCCCTTCATGATAAACACATCATTCTATAATCTTAATCCTAACAAAAATTTACTTAAATGGAAAGAAACAATTGAAAATAATGACTTTCTTTCCTTCCTTGGATTCTCCAGCGTTTACTTTTATATTTTAATGTTGTAAACTATGCCGTGTAAAAAACAAAAGGTGGGAATAATGTTGACAAAGAAAACTGGTGCTACTTCTACAAAATTCAATAAATTCAGCAAATTCATCATTTGGCTTATGCTTTTGGGCATGGTCGGCGGATCGATCGTTTCTCTCCTGTATTCTTTATTCATCAATCTGTAATGAGCAAATCGAAAAAGGTTCCCGGAATCCACAAGCTGATTCCGGGAACCTTTTTTTGAGTGTTTCAGATGCCTTTTTTGACTTTTCCGTCCCAGCCGGCATAGCCGCCTTTCAGGATGAAAATATTTTTGTAGCCGTTCTTTTTCAGAATAGCCGCACAACGTCCGCTCAACATGGAGTTTTGGTCATACAGATAAATCGGTTGATCTTTGCGGATTTCTGGATAGCGTTGTTTGAAAGCCGAATAAGCGATATTTCTCGCTCCCAATATGTGGCCTGCATCGAACTCGGTTCTTTCACGGACATCGATCAATTGCGCTTTACGCAAGTCTTTTCTGAACTCCTCAGCAGTCAAAATAGTCGCTGCATTCTTTCTTTGGAAATAAAAATAAGCTTGATAAATGGCATATCCGATGATGAATATCCATAATGCGATATTAAAAATATCTAATCCTGTTAAATTCAAATAGATCCATCCTTTCCTTACTCTTGCTCTCATATTTTACACTTGTGGAAGACGCATTGCTACAGTTTTAACGACTTTTTTTCTATTGCGTCAATTGTATCCAGCCATCGCCTTCCACATCGTACAGATACTCATAACGCTCTCCGTAAAGCACATATGTCCCTTTCGGCGAAACGGAGAGCGGAGCCATTCGTTCGACCGCAGTCAGTGTCTCTGACACGTTCCCGGAAAAATCGATTTTTGCGAGCTCAAAGCTGACGCCTCCCATGCTCTCCGACTTCTGTTTTGGGATGATAGCGAATGTGTCATCCGAGTCGCTCCCTTTTTTGAATTCAGGAATGACCAGCCCGCTTTCACTTGTGATGCGCGGCAAGGCAACATAGCCTTGAGAGATCAGAAGCGGGTAGTAAGAAATGGCAAGCAACTCTTCATCCTTGAAATCTGAATGGGTCACCACCCATACAGATTCGCCTTCCAGTCCATATGCGAGGATTTCCCGATCGATGACAGTGTCCTCGCCGGGAAAGCGAATGTCACTCAACACCAGGGCATCAGCGTCATCCGATCCGCTTTGCTTATGAAGATACATATTTTCTGAATACCAAACCGGCATTTCCTCTGTATCTGGCATTTCTGTGCATTCACCTTCCGCCAGATTCCAAAGGGTATTGACAGGTCTGTCCGTTTTTTTTTGGACGGAAAGGAAGAGCTGCCCTTCATTGGTCGGGTTCCAGGAAACGTCAGTCAAAATCCCTTCAGCCAGACGGAAGTCGGCAAGCAATCTTCCCGCCTTATCGATCATCATGACGTTGCTTCCCTGTTGATTTGCGACTTGCACCAGTATCCGTCGGCCATTTGCGGAAAGTGCCGCAAAAACAAGCCGATCTGAAAAAGCCCGGATCGGCTGTTCTTCCCCATTGAGCAGGTCAAGGCTGTACAGACCATATTCCCCATTTTTTTCCAGCGCAACCAGAATAATACTATCGTCCAGCCAGCCCACAGCACAAAGGAATTCATCCTTGGATATTGATGGGGTTCCGATGCTGGAGGAAAGCCTCGGCTCACTTGCTTCAGACTCGTCGGGATAGTGCAGCCGTTGCGTACAGGACGCCAGAGCAAGCATACTTGAGAGTGAGAGAATGAACCATACTAGCCCTCTTTTTCCCATGCCATCCTCCATCCTCCCGCATTTATTTAACCGAAAATATGCTGGGCCCCATGCTAATGAGTAGATTTATTTACTGCTCTCAGTCAGCGCAAGATAGGCTGCTCCCACTATTCCGGCATCATTCCCAAGCGCGGCCAATTTGATGTGCGTAGTCTTCTTGACGTTCGGGAATGAAAAGTCAGTAAAATAGGCCCTTACTTGCTCCAAGAGATATTCTCCAGCTGCGGATACACCGCCTCCTATGACGATATAAGCCGGATTCAAAAGGTTTCCGATATGGCTGCAGGCCAAACCTAAGTAATAGGCAGCCCGGTCGACGACAAGAATAGCCAAATCGTCCCCTTCTTTCGCCAAGTCAAAGATCATTTTGGAAGTGATCTCCTGTCCATCATCGATGATGAATTTGAGCTGTGAATCGCCAGCGTATTCTTCCGCATGTTTGCGGGCCAATTTGACGACGCCCGTTGCGCTGGCAACAGTCTCCAAACAGCCTTTCTTCCCGCAGGTACATTCAAACCCGCCCGGTTCTACAGTCATGTGACCGATTTCGCCACCCGAACCTGCAGTACCGTGGATCAGATTGCCTTCCGCAATGATTCCGCCGCCTACACCTGTGCCAAGTGTCACAAATACGACGTCGCGGTCATCCGCACCAGCGCCTCGCCACTTTTCGCCGAGCGCGGCAACGTTTGCATCATTGTCAATGAAAATGGGGATGCCGATTTCCCGCTCGATCATTTCACGCACAGGCTGTGGTGTTTCCCAGTTCAGATTGAAGGCACCTTCGACAGTGCCCGCTTCGCGGTCCACCGCTCCAGGAGAACCCATGCCGATGCCCTGGAAATCAGCTGCAGTCAGTTGATAAAGATCTAGGTGATGTTTGATTGAAGCAATGATATCAGGTACGATATGCGTCCCCTCATCATTGATGTCCGTAAGGATGCTCCATTTTTGCTGGATATCGCCTTCTGCTGTTAAGATAGCTAATTTCACTGAAGTGCCGCCTAAATCAATACCGATAAATTTTTTATACATGTCATTTCCTCCAATTGTTCAATTTGTATCTAGTATAACGCAAAACCGGTCCGCATTAAACCCAAATAAGCAAAGAATATAGCGCTCACAAAATAAATGATAAGAAAAAGAAGTCTTAGTCCATTTTGGCTTTTGGCAGTGCGCGGCATCGATATGAATACAGCGGAGAGTGCTCCGCCGAGTGCCCCACCAAGATGCCCGAAATTATCGACTCCTGAAGCAAAAAAGCCGAAGAAAAAATTCAGAAAAATCAGCATCGTAAAATTGCGGGCCATCAGCTGAATACCTGAGTTGTACGGAAACTGGCGGCCCAACACGATGGCTGCAGCAAACAGCCCGAAAAGCGAGGTGCTTGCTCCGGCGGAAATCGAGTCATTGAAAGCGAAACTCATGAGATTCCCCATCAGTCCGCTTAGGAGATAGATCAGCGCAAAACGCAAAGAGCCGTAGAGGCTTTCCATCTGCGTACCCAAATAATAAAGGGTAATGCTGTTGATCAGAATATGCGTGAAGCCGATATGGATGAACATTGGCGCAATCAGGCGCCACCACTCCCCTTGGGCGATGGCTGGATTGAATTTGGCTCCAAACATGATAAGCGTAAGCACATTGGTGCTGCCGCCGTTCAGGGTCATCAGCAGGAAAATGCCGATCTGAATGGCCAAAAACAAATGTGTTACAGAGAAATGATCCGGTAAGTAGGATCTTTTGGTATTATATGCCCGCATCATGACACTCCCTTTCATTATTATCCTATTTTATACTAGAATGATGCTGTCAACAACTTTTGGACCGGCACATCAAAAGCTTCGACTTCCCAATTCGGCTCCCTGAACAATTGGAACGGGAACAGCAACGACAAGGTCTGGCCTTTGTAAGCGGCCAGATAGCGATCGTAGTAGCCCCCGCCGAATCCTACGCGATAACCAGAATCGGAAAACGCCAATCCAGGAACGAGCAGCAGATCGATTTCTCCAGGCGGAACCGGGTTGCTCTTGTCGACTGGTTCCATGATTCCGAACTTGCTTCTTGCCATGGCGGTATCCGGCAAATATTCATGAAAAGTCATCACACGCTCCTTGCCGGAATAAGGAATGACCATCCGTTTGCCTTCTTCAAGCCCCTTTTGGATAATTTTGTGCGTATCGATTTCCGGGAAATTGGACCAAGTGACTCCGATCGTTTTTGAAGCTTTCCACTCATCACTGGTGCAGACTTCTGTCGTCAATGCTTGCTCCATCCGGATCCGTTCCTGGGATGGCAAATCACTCAATTTCCTCAGCATTTCTTTTCTTATTTTTTCTTTCATCAGAATCCCTCCTCAAGCGGTCTGGTGTGCAGTTTCGACTGTACCATACATCCTTCCGGATAAAATAAAAAAACAACAGGATATCCTGTTGTCATTTTAATTATTTTGTTTCACGATGCAAAGTCACGCGTCTTTCACGTGGACAATATTTTTTCACTTCAAGACGGTCCGGGTTGTTACGTTTGTTTTTCTTTGATAAGTAATTACGTTCTTTACACTCCGTACATTCCAATGTAATATTTAACCGCATATTCTTCCCTCCAAACATAAAAAAATTGAAGATCGAATCATCTTCTGCATTTCTCATTGTATCACTTATGAAAAAATAATGCCACTATTTTTTGAACAAGTTATGCCAGTGTCCGATTTTTTTAAGCTTTCTCCCGATAAAATCCGAGATAAGGTTGCAGAAACAAACGAATTTCTTTAGAATGTTATCAGGCGTCAAAAAGAAGAATTGAGGTGACATAGATGGAACAATGGACCATCGTGATTGTCTTATTGACAATCGCAATCATATTGCTGTTTGCATCATTTTTCGTTAAGGATAATGACCGCAAATTCGCTGATGAGATGAGTGAATACACATTACAATTAACGGAAGAAATCCATGAATTGAAGCAACGGCTCATCGCTGTGGAAGAGGAATTGGGAAAAGAAATCCCCGTTTCCGAAGATTCGCAGACCGTTAAAAAAGTACACAACCTAACAAAGCAACACATCATCACTTTGTATACAAGCGGAAGAACGTTTGATGAGATTGCAGAGCAACTGTCCGTCCCTATCACCACCGTGCAACTCGTTGTCGATAACTACATAGAGCAATCAATCGTATAGAGGAGAAAAATAAAGTGAACAAACAAAAGCTTCGTTTTATATCCATCGGTTTTTTGTTGTCTGCCGTGTTGTTGGCTGGCTTCCAGATCTTCTATCCGGAAGCACTCCCTGGCAGCACCTTCAACGGAGAAGCAAATGCCGATTCAACGGATTATCAAGAGAAATATGAAAGTACTTTGGCGGAATTGGAGTTGCAGAAGCAACTTAATGAAGCTGCCGCAAGCAGCGCCCCTGCTGATGGAGCTGCAGTGGCATCCAGTGCTCCAGCTGAAACAGCGAGCGTTGCTGAAAGTTCAGCTGCTCCTGCCGCAAACACACCCGTCACGTTTGTGATCACTTCCGGGCAACCGATGTCCGTCGTTATCGACAACCTGGTCAGTGCGGGACTCATTACCGATCGTGCTGTATTTGAACAGTATCTGAATGACCGGAATTTGGTCACAAAGATCAATATAGGAGAGTATCAATTATCCAAGGATATGGGCTATGAAGTCATCGCCGATATCATCACACTCGAATGATAACTCGCTTAAAAACAGAAAGTGCCGGACCAAGGATTTCACTATCCTTGGTCCGGCACTTTCTGTTTGTTTATTCGGCTGATGTTGCGTAATCACCGGTGTTGAAGTAAGCATCAAAGACTTTTTTGGAGATTGGTGTAGCCCGTGCCGTATCCGTGCTGAGATAAGGGACCACAACGGTGACGGTAATTTCCGGATTATCGAATGGTGCATACCCGACAAAGGTGGAGTTAAATACGCTTTCTCCCTTCAGATTCTCATTGTTGCCGTCATAGAAGGCCTCTGCCGTACCTGTCTTGGCCGCCACGTTGTTCGGGTCTTTCCCGAATGTCGAATACGCTGTTCCAACTGCACTGTGGGTTACTTGGTAAAATCCTTGTTGGACGCGTTCCATTGCTTCTGCATCTACGTCGACCTGATTCATTACTTTCGTTTCGAGCGTGGTTTCCAAAGCGCCCAACGATCCGTTCGCATCCGTGCTGCGGATTTCCGAAACCAGCTGCGGAGCGTATCGGGTGCCACCATTGGCAATGGTATTGATGTACTGCGTCAACTGAAGGGTCGTGTACAGATCGTACTGTCCGAAGGATTGGTCGATTACATTGACCGCCCCTTCACTGAAACCGGTCAGTCCGCTGCCTTCATTCGGCAGGTCGATCCCCGTCTTCACACCCAAACCGAACTGGGCAAAGTAGCTGCGCAGTTCGTCGATCAGATCTGCGGAGATGTTCAAAGTTCCTCCTGCTTCATAGGATGATTGTCCCCCCATCAACATTGCTAATTTGATCATGTAAATGTTCGATGAGCGGGCTAACGCCTCAATGTCGTTTATGGCGACTTGATTTCCGACGGTTGAGTTGAATACCGATTTTTTCAGTAGCGAACCTTGGAATTGCAAGGGCTCATCGACGAGGACGTTGTTGTCCGTGCTGATGACGCCGCTCATGTATCCGGTCAGCACCATTGCGCCTTTCACAACCGAACCCATTCCGTAACTGGAATTGATGACTCCTAATGCATCATCCACAATTTCGTTGGAAGTGGAACGCTGCTTTCCGGTCATACCCAGAATCTCTCCGGTATTCGGGTCGGAAGCGACGATGTAAACACGGTCATTATAAGGATCGACATTGCTGTTCAGGAAATCTGTTGCGATCTGTTCAATCTCCTTCTGAAAATCGATATCGATGGTCAGAATCAGGTTATCCCCTGCTTTTCCTTCATAGGATTCCTCCCGCGTCACAACCTCTCCCGATTGATCCGTGATCGTTTCCCATTGTGACTTCGTACCTGAAAGTACAGATTCGTATTCCTGCTCCAAATAGGAATTTCCGACGCGGTCGTTCCTGGCGTACCCTTTTGCTAAATAAGTAGCCACTTGGTCGCTCGGCAAGCCGATTTTTTCGCTGGTAACGCCACCCAAAATGCTCTTCAGCAAGTCGGATTCGGGGTAGATTCTGACCCAATCAGTCGCGACATCCACTCCCGACAAACCGGACAAATTTTCACTCACCCGTGCCAATTCCTCATCCGAAACATCTTTATTTTTAATGCTGGTGGTCGACAGGGCATACGCGCTGTTCATCCGCTTAAAAATGGCGGCAATTTCTTTTTCTTCATCAGGATAGGCGATGTCTTCCGCTGTTATTTTTGCGAGTTCCACTTCGTATAGTTCAGAACCCGGCAACAGCTTTTCATCATCAGATAGCCGCTCCAGCATGACTTCGTTGTTTACGGCCATCCAATAATCCTTCAGGTCACGCTCTGTCAGTTCTTCAATGCTGACGTTTATCAACCCCGCCAATAAAGAGGCGACTTTTGCCATCTCCTCGGCAGTCGTGTTTGCCCCCCTGGTGAAAGTTATGGAATGCTGCGGTTCGTTGCCTACGAGTATGTTGCCGTCTCTGTCATATATCAAACCGCGCGGCACCGATTCCGTCACAAGCGTCGTTTCTGTGCGTTTTACGATGGCTTCGAATTCATCTCCGCGAACGATCTGCAGGTATCCCAGCCGGAATATCACTGCGGAAAACAGCGAGAACACAATGAAAAAGAGCAGGTTCAAGCGAAATGGGATGTGCGATTTTCTCTTTCTTTTTCCTTGGGTATTATCTTCCAATTTTACACCTTCCTAAAACCATAGTTCAACAACCTATTATAGCAAAAAATGGGGGCATTACAAACGAAGCAATAAATTTTTAATATGTGGCCACAACGGATAGCCCCAGACACCCGCATTCTTCATAAAACTGATGGGATATGCTAAAATAGCAGAAGCACTTGTGAATCTTAGCTTCTACATATCACGGACGCTCCTTAACGACCATCCTACTCTGCAGGAACGCCATAAAAATTTTTTTTCAAAGGAGGAATGCGCAGCATGCTGAAGCGTTTCACAACTCTATCCCCGCACAAAAATATGCGTTCCCTTTCGTTCTTACTGCCTTTATTTATAATGATGGTTATTTTTGCCGCCATGGGCGTTTACCCTTTCGGCAACAGCACTTTGCTGACTGTAGATCTCGGCCAGCAATATGTTGATTTTTTCAGTTATTACCGGACAACCTTATTGTCCGATCCTTCCGCGATTTTCTTTTCGTTCACAAAATCGTTCGGCGGTGAGATGCTGGGGTTATGGGCCTATTATCTGATGAGTCCCTTCAATCTGATCTTCCTGTTTTTCCCGCAGTCCCAGTTGCCATTGGCGGTGACTGTCTTGATCCTCATGAAGGTTTCCGCGTCGGGATTGACTTTTGCCCATCTGCTGATTTCCCGCTTCGAAGGTAAAGGTTTATTGGTACCCTCCTTCGCAGTGAGCTATGCCTTGATGGGTTACGTCATCGTCAATCAATTGAATGTCATGTGGCTGGATGGACTTGTTTTCCTCCCTCTGATCATTTTGGGCCTGGAAAAAATGTTGTCTGGCGAAAACGGCCTGTACTACAGCATATTTCTCGGCGTGATGCTGATTTCCAATTATTACATCGGATTCATGATCAGCGTTTTCCTGGTCTTCTATTATACTTTTGCCTTTTCCAGACTAGAAGTCGTCGGTCCGCGTAACCTGAAGGCGCAGCTGAAGTATTTCTTGACGCAATCAGCCCGATTCATCGGCTATTCCTTGCTGGGAGCTGGCTTTGCCGCCGTACTGTTGCTGCCCACTTTTTTTTCGCTCTTGGGAAGCAAGGCGAGCTATGCCAACAACCTGATCGATTGGAGTTTCGCATACGATCCCCTCGAAGTGGTTTCAAAGTTTTATATCGGGGCGTTCAATTTTGACCAGATGCCAAGCGGACACCCCAATCTCTTCATCGGCACTGCAGCTCTGACCGCGTACATCTATTATTTTTTTCATCCTGCTTTTTCTAAAAAAGAACGGTTCACCTCGCTTGCTCTGACCGCCATCTTTTTCCTGGCGATGAATGTCCAGTTTCTGAATAAAATGTGGCATGCCGGACAGTATCCGATCTGGTACCCTTACCGTTTTTCATTCACCGTTTGCTTCTTTTTCCTGTTGAACGGTTTTCGGGCGTTGCGCTTCTATCGCCCTTTCCCATTTCCGCTGGCCTGCTCCCTTTTGATTGCGAATGCAGCTGCAGCCATTTATGTGCTGAAAATGGACTTTGAATTTTTGGATCCTGTCCAGGTATTGATTACTGCAGCCGTCTCTGTTCTTGTCCTTGTTTTGTTCATGCTCAGGGAACAGCCCAGAAAATGGCTGGCCTACGCTTTGCTTTTCGTTGTTACCGCAGAGATGACGGCAAATGCAGCCATCGATTTGTTTCGATTAGGCTACGTCAAGCAGGATGAATTCGCCGATTATCAGTCGAATCTGAATACGATGCTTGCTGATGTGCGGCCATCCGAAAAGGAATTTTACCGGATCGAAAAAACATTCCAGCGCTCCAAAAACGATAGCTTTCAAGCCAATTATGCAGGTATCAATCATTTCAGTTCCACATTTGAAAAGGAAATTCCAGCCTTGTTCGGGTCATTGGGCTTTCCGGATGGGAACGGCTTTATCGTCTATTCAACCGGGACCCTGTTCACGGATGCGCTCTTCGGCGTGAAATATTTTATCCAGGACAAGAATTTGCCGGAAACATTTTATGACATCAATGACGGCGTGTACCGTTTGAACCGCAATTCCACACGTCCGGATTTGGCCCAGTACAGTTTCTACTCAGAAACGAATAGGTCAACAACTTTTGAAAATCCATATGCATTGCCATTGGCATTTGGTGTCTCCAAAAGCGTATTGGATCTTGAATTGATAGAGGATCAACCAATATTGATGCAGGAACAGCTATTGGACGCTTTCAATAATCAAGAAAGCATCGAACCTTATTTTTCATTGCGTCCGTTCGATTCCAACGTTTTCCAGAATGTCACCTCAGCTGCCGGGGATGCGCAAAATACAACCTATTACCGGTCTGTAGATGGTGCGATCTCAAGGATCGAATTCCAGTTCACTCCTGTCAGCGATAATCCGTATTATCTGATCCTGGATGCCGGCATCGACGATGATAACGCAACCCTTTATGTGAATAATGTCAAGTTGGACTATTATACGACTTACCGCAACGACCAGGTCATCAATATCGCAAGCAATCAGCAAGGAGAAAACATCACCTTCACGATTGAGCTGCTTGAGGACTCGATCCGTGTGCAGGATCTGAAACTTTACGAGCTGAATAAAAACTTGTTCGAGGAGACCATTTCTGGGCGTCAAGCGGAAGGCATGATGATCAACTCTTTCAGCCAGACCCACATCACAGGCTCGGTCGCGATCGAGAATGATGATGAAGTACTGCTCACGACGATCCCCTACAGCGCAGGGTGGAAAGTCATGCTTGACGGGGAAGTTGCTGAAACGACAACCGCTCTGGAAGGCTTGCTGGCCATACCAATCAGCGCAGGCGACCATTCCATTGAGCTGACATACCGCACCCCTTATCTGATGACCGGATTGTCAATCACAGGCGCATCAATCGTTGGTGCCCTATTCATTAAAAAATATCGTAAAAAATAAATGAGGAAAGCGGCTGGAGTTGTGCTCCTAGCCGCTTTCCTCATTTTTTATCCATTGCGGAGTCTGAAAACCCAACCGAATAGCACTTCGCCGTCGCTATTATTGCGCCTTCATCCACTCATTCTTCTTCGCACATATATGAAATCGCCACGGTGCCGACTCCCGCACTCATTCCGACGATTGTCGAAATGTTCATGATATATTCCGGTTCCTTGCCCAGCAATGTGACGCTGCGTTTGCGATAAGCCTCGGCTTTTTCGGGATTGTTCGCATGAACGATCGCATATCTCGAAATCTTCTGCTGTGCGTTCACTTTTTCCAGCAATCGGAACAGTTTCTTGTCATTGCCTTTTTCACTGAACGCTTTTTCAGCTATAGACCCTTTGCCTTCCGTATCGATCGAAACGACTGGCTTGAGGTTGACCGACATTGCAGCCATCCCTGAAACTTTGCTTAAACGTCCGGATCTCACCATGTATTTCAGATTTTTGACGCTGACGAAAATATTTGTCCGCTCCCGCAAGCGTTCGATCTCCGCTACGATGTCATCGAAAGGTATTTCCGCGGCAATCATTTCTGCCGTCTTCAGGACAAGCAACCCTTCCGCCCCGGAATTCCGTTTTGAATCGATCACGGCAATTTTTTTGCCTTCATGCAGCTTTTTGGCTACAGCATTCCGGAATACGCTGTAAGTTCCGCTCTGTTCTTTCGCCACAGTCACGATGATGACTTGATCATAATGGGAAAGTACCGTTTCCAGATACTTCTCTACAACGACTGGATTCGGCTGAGAACTTTTCGGGTATTCAACGGCCTCCTCCAACAAAGGATAGAATAGTTCGGGTGTCATCGTAACCTTGTCGAGATAAGAAGTATTATCAAAATTCAGGTTGAGCGGCAACATGTGTACCTGAAAGCGGTCGAGAGTTGTTTGCGGAACGTCTGCTATCGAGTCCGTGATCAGCGCGATGTCGTATTTCCGGTCAAACGCAGATTCGTTCTGCCTGATCATATCATCCGCCTTCTGCTGGAGAATGACGCCTTTCTTTCGCAAAACCTGGAATACTTGTTCCGGCGCATTGGCATGGATATGGATCCTAGCTTTTCGGTTGTTGCCCGCTACAATCAAGGAATCCCCGTAAAGTGCCAGTTCCGACTTCAATTCTTCAAGATCGATAGCGTCCGCGGACAACAGCGCTTCGGTACAATAGCGGTGGTGTATCGTACCTTGGCTATGGATCAATTCCTCGTTAAAAGCAAAGTCTTCCGGTTCATAGCTAACCTCCAAGTCCATCTTTCCGGTGCGCAAAAATGTTGCGAACCCTTGAAGAAAGTAGACAAATCCCTTTGCCCCGGAATCGACTACTTTGGAATCCTGCAGCACTTTCAGCCGCGAAGTCGTTGCTTCCAAAGATTTATTGGCTGTGACAAGCGATTTTGAGAACAATTCGGAAAAGCTGGCCGAAAGATCTTTATGACTGTATACCGCATCCGCCCATTCCCGGATGACGGTAATGATTGTTCCTTCCACTGGATTGGAAATTGCCTGATAGGCATAGGGGACCGCATTTTTGACCGTTTCCGCAAATGAAGGGATGGTTATCGTCTCCTCATCCACCAAGCTTAGAAATATGCCGTTAATGTATTGGGCAATAATGATACCGGAATTGCCCCTTGCACCAGTCAAAGCGGCATCAGCTATGCTGTTCATCGTTTCCTTGACGGATTCGGAGATTTTCGCTTCCAGAATGATTGCATGCATGGTTGAAGAGAGGTTGCTGCCGGTATCCCCGTCAGCAACGGGAAATACATTGATTTCATTCAGGCTGTTTTTGTTTCTGATGACCTCCTGTGCACCTGACACAAAAGAATTGTAAAGCTTTTCGCTATCCAAAGTTGAAATATTCATTTTTCTGCCTCCATCCGCATCTGAATCTTGATTGTTTTTCAAAGAAATCTTTGGGCCGCAATGTAAGTGATGCCCGCGGTAGCGGCATTCAAAAACGTTCCCCAAACTAAGTCAATCAAAGTGATCGTGATTGGCCAATCCTTTAAAGTCGCCAGATTTGTCAAGTCATACGTTGCATACGCGACCAATCCGAAAAAACCGCCAGCCAAAATGGCATACTGCAGGCTTTCTTTCACAAGGGCCGGATGCACCACAAAAAATACGAGACCACCGATGAACAAGAGATAAAAAATCAGCGCTGCCGCCCAGTTAACATTCGGAGCCATGAGGTGGCCCAGATACTTACTGTAAATATTTTTGGATAATACCCCCAACCAGACTATATCCACCAAAAAGAACACAAAAAATGTCAGGAAATACAATTTGATGCTGTCCATCTTTTCTTCCTCCCTTTCCATGATCCAAAGTCGCTTCAGCCGCCGATCCTTTCGGACAAGATGCCATCCTTCATCACAAAAACTTTGTCGCAGTAATCAATCAAGCGTTCATCATGCGTCACCATGATGGTAGCCTTGTTCTTCATTTTTGTTTCCCTCGCCAAAATCTCGACTACTTCAAATGCCTTCTGCGTGTCCAGGCTGGCTGTTGGCTCGTCCGCCAGGATAACAGATGGATCATGGTACAGAGCTCTCGCTATGGCGACCCTCTGCCTTTGTCCACCGGAGAGGTCACTCGGAAATTTATCCTTCAATTCGAGGATCCCCAATTCTTTCAATAACTCGTCACGTTTGTGTTTGTCCACTTTGCTCTTTGCGACTTTGTTGGCCAAATGCAGTTGGTCCTGCACCGTCAGAAACGGGACCAGATTGGAGGCTTGCAAAATGAAGCCGATCTCCTCAAACCTTAGTTTCGCACGTTTTTTCTCATTCACTTCGCTGAAGGGTTTTCCGTTTATCAAGACCTTTCCGGAAGAAGGTGTCTGCAGCCCCCCTGTGATGGTCAAGAAAGTGCTCTTTCCCGATCCACTCGGCCCGATGACGGCCACAAACTCCCCGGCCTCTATGGCTATGTTCGTTTTTTTCAGCGCATCTATCTTGAGTTCACCTTCACCGAACGACCGGGAAACGTCTATCATTTCGATTAATTTCATTTGCTGTCTCTCCTATCCGATTGCCTTTAATGGGTCTATTTTAACCACCGCCCTAACGGAAAATACCCCGCCGATCATGGCCATGATTACCAACAAAGCAGCTATGCCGCTCAGAAAATACAAGTTTGTTTGATACGGTACAGCAGCCGGCAAGACCAGCGCTGTCGCTCCGGTCAACAGCAACCCGATGCCGACTCCAATCGCCGCCAACAGGAACGTTTGGACGACTACTGATTTGGCGATATAGCCGCTCGAAATCCCCTGCGCCTTCATGACGCCGAACATGCTGGTTTTCTGCATGGTAAGGACATAGATAAAAATACCGATCACTACAGCAGCAATGACGACCAAAAACCCTATCATCAAACCGAATGTCAATACCTGAGCAGTGTATCCCGGAATTTCATTGATGTAATCCGCAATCGGATATACTTTCAGATCCTCATTTCCGGTGTCCACCCCTTCAATTGTGTCATCGATTCCCCGAACTACAATCGCACTGATGCGCCCTTCATCAGACTCATCAACCTGCTCAAAGCGCACTTCCTGATAAGAGGAGACAGTTGTGTACAAAACCGGTGCGACACTGAACCTCGCATCTTCGGTGAATCCGACTACTTCCACTTCCTTGTCCGAGCCTGCCAGTTGAAGAATGTCCCCTATGACAATGCCCTCCTCTTCCTTCAGGCTGATGTCGGCAACGACTTCATCCTCATTCTGGAAAGCTTTCCCTTCGATCACTTCAGGCATCAGGAATTGATCTGATTCGATGCCGAAAAAAGTTGTATTTATTTTTGCTTCGTCACCTGAAGTCCCTTTTTTCCTGATGACATTAGGAGCTATTCCAATCACAGCTGCCTCTTCAGCATCCACCTCATCTAGGGCTCCTTTGGGCATCATGGACATATTGATGTTCGTATTCGACTCATCCGTCAGAATAATGCCATCCGCATCCCATTTATCAATGCTAGTCCGATTATCTTGTGCCAGCCCATAGGCAAGACCCACTAAGAAAAACACCAAATACGATACCAACACCATGACTCCAATGATCAAAGAAAACCTTGTTTTTGAATGTTTAATCTCTTTCCAAGCTAAAAACATCACTTCAACTCCTTCATTTGTTTTGCTGCTGCATCTATCTATGATGAAAATATCAAGATACCTAAAATAGTTTGTCTCTCCAGTTCTAGCCAGCCTCGGAATCGGTCCTATTCATCGCGTTGTTCAGTAGCTTCAACTGCTTCATCAAAAATATGCCATCTATACCTTCAAGACTACAGTCATTCACTTCGGCCAGAATAGCAGAATGGATTGCTTTTTTTGAGGTTGCGCCTTTTTCACTTAAAGAAATGATTGTAGCGCGCTTATCCAAAAGGTACGGGTTCTTTGTGAGCCAACCCTGTTTCTCAAGACGATTCAATATGGGATTCAACGTTCCGATCCCCATACCTAAACGTGCCCCGATGTGTTTGATCAAAATATTGTCCTCATCCCATAAGACCAACAGGACCAAATACTGCGGAAATGTCAAATGGAAATCTTTCAAAGCGCGGTTGTACAATTTACCGAAACTGTTCGCTGCTCGGTAAACCTCGAAACAAAGCTGATCCTCCAGCGGCCTATCAAAAATAGATTCCTCCATCCCCTATACCGTCTCCTTCCAATTTTATCCTCACCGCATATATACATCTTACAAGATATATATTAATCGATGGCAATCGGAAAGTAAAACAATCGCACTTGGAAGATCCGCTAAATCCAGTCAATCCCCCACCGCAATATTATGATAGTATAAGAAAAGCTGAACGGGTTCGTTCAGCCCTGAAAGAAATTTAGGAAATCTGGCCCTGAATGAGCATCGTAGAGCGCAATGGGTCAGATTTATCTAAT
>NZ_JBSQPW010000007.1:0-79115 GCF_055118575.1 Trichococcus sp.
CGCATTTTTTTGACTTTCATCCAATGGATGAGCTCCCCTAGAATTGAACCTCTAATGAAGCCGTAAGCTAAAAATAGGGATTTATTCAGCAGGCATTATGTACCTATATGGACCGTCGAATGAGGAATTTGGTTGGCGTGGATATGCGCTCGATAAACTGTTGGTAAAGTATGGTTTTCTGAAAGGCTCACTGGTCCTCGGTTTTATATGGGGGATTTGGCACGTCCCGTGGCTCTTTTATTCTACCCAGTGGCAGAGCCAAGCTTTTGCGGTATCGCCGCTTTGGTTTGTTGCATTCATCCTGCAATGTATGGTGTCGAGCTTGGTTATTTCAATCGGACATATCCTTTCCGGACGCAATTATTTCACTGCGGCAACCTTGCATGGTATCGGCAATGCCTCGCTGGGATTGGTATACACCGTAGTCTCGTTATCCGGAAGCAACCTTGCTCAGCTGGTCATCATTTTGCTAGGCTCGCTGATCGTTATAGTGATACTCGGCGTTTTCGGTAAGCGATTTAATGCGAGGGTAAATCAAGAAATCCAGAAAATAATTTTAAACAAAGAAAAATTTGGCATGACCGAAGTGTACAGAGATCAGTAGAGTATTTTTGGAAATGACGCATGCAAGGGAACTTTTCTTCCATAATGAAGGTATCAAGCTCTGTGAACCAAAGTAAGAGTGTCATCAGTTGATAAATAAGTGAGGTGTGGGAATGGTCGGAAAAGCCAAATATATAGTCAGGATTCTCCTTATCGGAGTGAGCGCAACCTTTTCAAGGATTGTTGGACAGCTTTTGATTCCGCCGGGAGAACAATCTGTTTTGTCCCCAAGTATATTTGTTATGAATGGGACATTGCCTTTAGTTTTTTCAGTATATGGTGTATTGGCTTATTCAGTTATAACAGCATTGTTTTTGCTGGTATATAATCGGCTGACGGGGAATAAGTTAGTGCAAGGTCTCGAATACGGGATTGCCTGTAGTCTGATTTGGGTCGCATATCTGCTCGAGCCTTTGCCGCATGGCGTGCCTCTGGACAGAATCACCTACCCCCTTGCGGATGCTTTTTCGCTATTGGTTATGGGTGCTTTGGCAGGAATCATGCTTGGGAGAAAAGAAGCAAAAAATGACAGCAAAGAAGCGGTAAAGAGCAGCCTTCCGGCGATTGCTGCCATTACCGTGTTGTTCATTATCGGGCGGCTGATCCAGTATTACGTAGTGGGTATTTATTCGTCATTTGCAGAAAAACCAGTCGAAACTATCGCTTGGTGCGTGGTGGCGGGACTTGCCATTGCCTGTGTATTGGATTGGTTCAACAAACAGGTTCAGCAGAGCAGCAGGACCGCAAATGCGTTGATGGTCGGAGGGGTGTTGTTTGGCCTGAATCTTGTTCTGTTCAACTTCTTCGTGCCCCTCGTGCTTGATGTTGGCTTGCCTGATTTGTTGATAAGGACAGGTGTGGACATTGCTGCCGTTACGATTGGCTGCTTGTTTTTTGAGAAAAATTTGAGGTTGAGGACAAGTTAAGTTGGAAATAAGCGGGGGGCATTGACAAGCAGTCTCCGAAAAATTATAATCAAGTGATATTAACCAAATAGATAATCCTCTTTTTGCCACCGGGCAGAGAGTTCAAGGTGTTCAGAAACATTCCGTAGGTCTTTGAAGGAATGTTATCGGGGCACCTTTTTTATTGTGGAAGGAGACTGCAACATGGAAAAAACATTACTGAGGGACTTTTCAAAGTACGTCAGCCTGAATATCTTGGGGATGATTGGCGTGTCCTTCTATATTTTGGCTGACACGTTCTACATAGCGAAAGCATTGGGGGCCAATGGGATTGCCGCACTGAATTTTGCCATTCCGGCATTCAGTATCGTCCACGGCATCGGCTTGATGATCGGCATCGGCGGAGCGACCCGCTATAGCATATTGAACTCCCAGAATAAAAATGAAGAGGCGGAAGGCGTGTTTTCCGGATCGCTTAAGTTAGGCAGCATGATAGGACTGGTGTTTATCTTATTCGGTCTGTTTGGATCACGAACGCTGTCTTCGGCCTTGGGAGCTGATGCGGACACGTTGCCTTTGACACAAGCATACATGGCCACGATTTTGACTTTTGCGCCGTTTTTCATCCTGAATAACACGGTGCTTGCTTTCGTCCGCAACGACAACAATCCCCGACTTGCCATGACGGCGATGATGGTCGGCAGTTTTTCGAATGTGATCCTGGATTATATTTTTCTGTTCCCGCTTGGGATGGGTATGTTCGGAGCCGCCTTTGCGACAAGCCTTTCGCCGATCATCAGTTTGGGCATCCTCGCCACGCACTTCGTATCGAAAAGGCGGAGCCCGGTGTTCCTGAAGCACAAAATGACCCGTCCGGCGATTAGGGATATTTTCACTCTGGGATCTGCAACGTTCATCATGGAAGTGTCATCAGCGGTCGTGTTGACGACATTTAATCTGTTGATTGTTGGGCTCGAGGGGAACAGAGGCGTTGCCGCTTATGGCATTGTCGCGAACCTTGCCTTTGTGGCTGTTGCGATTTTTACCGGCCTGGGGCAAGGCGTACAACCGCTCATCAGCAAATACTACGGGATGAAGAAGTGGAAATTGGTAAAAAAAGTGAAAAGCTATGCTTTGATGACGGCTGTCCTGATAGCCGCACTGATTTATGTGGGCACCTTTGCGTATTCGGACATACTGATCAGCCTCTTCAACAATGAGAATGATCCTGCAATCGCGCAATTGGCGGGTGAAGGCATGAAAATCTATTTCCTGGGCTTTTTCTTTGTCGGCATAAACATCGTGACGGCAATGTTCCTGAGCGCTACCGAAAAGGCACGCGCTGCCTTCGTTATCTCGATCTTGAGGGGGCTGGCTGTCATCGTTCCGCTTGCAATCTTGTTCAGCAAGCTCTGGCAGATGACCGGCATCTGGTCGGCGTTTGTGCTTTCCGAGCTGATTGTCGCCGGATTTGCACTCTATTTAGCGACTGCAACCGAAAAGAGCACTCTTGCTTATGAGAAACGTGACTGATGGATGAAAGCACTTTTACAGAGATTATTCGAGAAAAAACTCCTTGAACAGTTTAGTTCGAGGAGTTTTTAGGTATTCAGAATAATTCGCAAAAGTAAGGGAATCAATAAGCTGGATGCAAGTCCGGAAGAAACGTTTGGTAGGCACTCGATGGAAAAGACGGAAATGTGCATTTGTTCTCGTTTGCATCAGGGAAATCCTGACAAAATAAATAGGTGTCAGGTGAAAACGCCGCCAGTTATATAACAAGTGATACAGAATGGGGGTGTAACTGAAACAGATAAAACCTGTTATGACGGCTTTTGCATCTTTTTTTCGAAAAAATTAGTATAACTGTTACAAATGCATTCGTGATAGTGTATAATGTGAATATAAAAACAAACTTCTATATTGGAGGAATTAACTTATGAGTAATGCATGGCGTGGCTTTAAAGGTTCTAAATGGCAAGAAGGTATTGATGTTCAAGAATTCATCAAAGATAACTACACAGAATATGTTGGCGATGACAGTTTCCTGGAAGGACCTACAGAAGCGACAAATGAGTTATGGCAAGAGATCATAGAACTTAAAAAACAAGAAATCGCTAATGGCGGGGTTTTGGATGCAGACACTTCTGTTGTCAGTACAATAACTTCTCATCCGGCTGGATATATCAACAAAGATCTGGAAAAAATCGTTGGTTTGCAAACAGAAAAACCATTGAAACGCGGCTTGAACGTTTACGGTGGTATCCGTATGGCAGAAACAGCATTAAAATCTTACGGTTACGAGCTTGATCCAGAATTGGATGAGTTTTATACAGAACACCGTAAAACACATAACCAAGGCGTTTTTGATGCTTACGATGACGACATTCGTATGGCCAGACGCAACAAGATCGTTACAGGATTGCCTGATGCTTACGGTCGCGGCCGTATCATTCCAGACTTCAGACGTATCGCATTGTACGGTGTTGATTACTTGAAGAAACAGAAACTGAACGACTGGAACGCATTGCAAGCAAAAACGTATACTGAAGAAGACATTCGTTTGCGTGAAGAAGTTTCAACGCAATATCGTGCATTAGGCAAACTGATTGAATTAGGCAAAATTTATGGCTTCGATATCAGCAGACCGGCAGAAACTGCACAAGAAGCAGTGCAATGGGTTTACCTGGGATTCTTGGCTATGGTTAAAGAAGACAATGGTGCTGCACAAGGTTTAGGACGTATTGCAGAATTCCTGGATATCTATATCGAGCGTGATCTCCAAGAAGGTACTTTGACTGAAAAAGAAGCGCAAGAATTGATTGACCACTTGGTAATGAAAGTGCGTATCGTTCGTCAACTAAGAACACCGGAATACGAAGCTTTATTTGCAGGAGATCCAACATGGGCAACATTGACATTTGCAGGTATGCTTGATGACAACAATTCATTAGTGACAAAAAATACATTCAGATTCTTGCAAACACTCTATAATATGGGTAACGCACCAGAACCTAACATGACTTTGATGTGGAATGAAAAACTTCCTAAAGGATTCAAGGATTTCTGTGCAAAAGTAAGTATTGATACAAGTGCTATCCAATATGAAAATGACGATGTTATGCGTCACTATTATGGAAGCAATGACGTTTCAATCGCTTGCTGCGTAAGTCCGACAGCAGGAGATACAGGTAGTTCTATCCAATTCTTCGGTGCCAGAGCATCCCTTCCTAAAATCCTGACTTATGCCGTTACAGGTGGTTACGATGAGAAAAACAGAAGTAAAGTTATCGATGGCCTAGAACCGATTACAGATGAATACTTGGACTATGACACACTGATGGAAAAAATCGATGCTGTTATGGATTGGGTAGCGACAACTTATGTTAGAGCATTGAATATCATCCACTACATGCACGATAAATATGCATACGAAGCTGTTCAATTTGGATTGCTGGATACAAAACTGCACAGAATGATGGCTACAGGTATTGCAGGTATCGGATTGGCAACTGACTCAATGAGTGCTGTTAAATATTCTAAAGTCCGTGTCGTTCGTGACGAAGAGGGCTTCCCGATCGACTATGTCGTTGAAGGAGAACAATTCCCAACATTCGGTAACAATGAAAAAGAAGCTGATGAAATTGCTGACATGCTGATCAAGAAATTTGTCGGCAAGTTGAAAGCTCAACCTACTTACCGTAATGCTGAAATTACAACTTCTATTTTGACGATTACTTCAAATATCGTTTACGGAAAAGCGACAGGCGCTCTATTCAGTGGACAAGATGCGAAGTACAAAGGCTATAGAGAAGCATTCACTCCATTGTCTCCAGGAGCTAACCCAAGTTACAGCAGCCCTTACAAAGGTGCCCTTGCTGCATTGAAATCAGTTAGTACGATTGATTTCGAAGACGTTAAAGATGGTTCTTCCTATACATGGGCAGTTCATCCTAAAGCATTAGGAAAAGAGCGTGACGTTCAAATAGAGAACTTATCGATGCTATTGGACGGATACTTTGGAAAAGATGGCGGACACCACTTGAACGTTAACGTATTCTCCAAAGAAGGACTGGAAGAAATGTTGCGAAATCCGGAGAACTATCCACAAGCTACCATCCGTGTATCTGGTTATGCGTTGGAGTTAGCAAAAGCAACGAAAGAACAAATTTCCGACTTGCTGGAACGCGTTATCCACGGTTCATTCTAAATTAAATAATAAACAGAGACTGTCTTTGCGGTAAGGTAATTAACTTTAGCAACCTGACATCTGTAAAAAAGCGAGGATGCATTCAATTATGCATTCTTGTTTTTTTTTGACTACAGGCTGGGCTAAATTGTTGAACATCTATCAGATATTAGACAATTGCGGTCCGACAAGATGTCAAATTCTAGAATGTTTTTCGACATTCGATAAACTCGCTTCAATCTGGTGTAAAATGATCGGATCTACTTCACTTATTCGACAATTATGGCCACCACACTCATCAGTTCTTCTGAATTTTGATCGCCACTTCCTCTGTGGACTGTCAAATCCAGAAAACCTTCACCACTAGGGATGCCGGCAACAATATGCTAAAATAATAGCAAATAAGTAAATTCATAATATGCAGAAAGAGACGATGTATATGAAAGAATTTAAAATAGAAAAAGAGTTCAAACTCACACTGGAACTTGTAAAAGAACTTTGGTCAAAAACCTATAATACCGATGGAAAGCCTGATTGGTCACACATCTTACCTTATTATGACGAAAACATTTATTTTAAAGATACAATACAGGAGATCAGAGGTATTGTTGAATTCAAGGAAATGACGGATAGACTGACAGAACGCTCAAAAGATTTGAATATGAAATTGGTTAAAGTTGTGCAACAGGGGAATGATATATTCATCGAATGGGAGATGACAATCAGCTACAAGAAATATCCTAGTTCCATCCTATATGGACTTTCAAGATTAACCATAAATGAACATGGTAAAATTATTGAGCAACGAGATTATTATGATCTGTGGGGAGATATATTTGATAACATTCCGTCATTTGGTAAAAGATACAGAAAATTCATGAAGAAAAAATTTGGGTGACAACATGGAAAATAAGGGGATAAAGTTCGGGAAATATTTTAAAGAGTATCGTTTGTCCAATGTGCTCGCAATGATAAAAAATAACTCTAAGAGCCCGTTGATCTGTTCGGATGATTGCAAGGGCAAGCTGGTTGTCATAACGGGCGCTACTTCTGGAATTGGCTATGCCGCTGCCAGAAAGTTTGCCTCAAAGGGTGCTGATTTGATTTGCATCAACAGAAACAAAGAGCGATCAGAAGCTTTGAAACATGAAATTGAGAGCGTGTACAAAGTAAGGTGTGATTATATTCTGGCTGATTTCAGCAGCATGGAGGATACACACCAAGCTGCTCATAGTTTGCTGGAAATTGAAAGACCCATTGATATCATCATTCATAATGCTGGCATTTATCTTACAAAGCGACAAATCACTTCAACTGGAATCGAGAAAGTCTTTATGGTCAACTACCTTTCATCTTTTATCATGAACTATATCTTAAAAGATAAACTGAAATCCCAGGGGAAATGTCGGATTATATTGGTAAACTCAGAAGGGCACCGCTTTGCGGCTTGGGGGATGCGCTTTGATGATCTGGATTGGTCAAAAAGACGTTATTCCGGTTTGAAAAGTTACGGTACGGCCAAACTCGCAGAACTCTTAGCGATGTTGAATTTTGACGAGTATTTCCGAGGATCGGGCGTAACCATTAACGCCATGCATCCTGGAGCTGTAAAAACAGCTACGGGGCAGGACAATGGTCCATTATACAAGTGGTTCAAAAAGAATGTATTGGACAAAACGTTAAACCCTGTTTCGGTTGCTACAGAAGCCATCTACTATTTAGGGGTTTCTGGAAATCTGGTAACATGCAGTGGTAAATTTTTCAATCTGACAACTCTTGAAGAACCTGCTCCACCAGCTCTGGATGTTGAAAATGCAAGGGTTCTTTGGGAAATAAGTTCGAAAATGGGGAATTTGAATGAATGATGCGGAAAAAAAAAGATATGATGCCATCATTGTAGGTGGAGGACTTGCCGGGCTTACATCTGCGGTATTTCTTTCTCAAGCAGGCAAGAAAATTTTGCTTATCGAAAAAAACGCCGAATTCGGTGGACTGGTAAATTCATTTGAAAGGGACGGTTTCGTTTTTGATGCTGGAGCCAGAGCCATATTAGGAGTCGTTTTAGCTATGCTGAAAGACCTGAATCTTGATATTGAGGTCGTCTCAAGCAAGGTTTCTCTTGGCGTAGAGGATAAAATCATCGGCATTGAAGGCTCGAATTCTGTTGGCGAATACAGAGATTTGTTGGTGAGCCTCTATCCTGATAGCGTAGGGGATATCGACAAATTCATAGAAGTCATGATCAGAATAATGAAACAGATCGATATCATCTATGGCATTGATAATCCATTATTTAAAGATATCAAGAGAGATAAGGAGTACGTAATAAAAGAACTTTTGCCATGGTTACCGAAGTTTATGTTTGCGATGAGCAGGATTGAAAGGCTTTCCAAACCTAGTGATGAATATCTCAAAGAACTTATTAAAGATCCGTCACTTATAGATATCATTTCACAACATTTTTTTAAAGGCACACCGACATTTTTTGCATTGAGCTATTTCACCTTGTACAGTAGCTATGTGTATCCGAAAGGTGGGACAGGCAAGCTTGCCGAAGCATTGGTGGAAAAAATCCAAGCATTGAATGGTGACATACTCCCGAATACGTTTGTAAAAAAAATCCATGCCGACCAACAGGTGATTGTCGATGAAAACAACAACGAATACTATTATGAAGACCTTGTTTGGGCTGCAGACCTAAAAACTTTTTACACTATCACTGATTTGGGTAACCAGGCTCCGAAAATAAGGGAAAAGTTTGAAACAACAAAAGCATTGATGGCAAAAGGCAGGCCCAGTGAATCTGTCTTCTCGCTCTATTTGGAAGTTGATTTGCCGGTGTCTTATTTTAAGGACTCCTTCAATGGGCATCTGTTTTACACACCATCCAGAAAAGGGTTGGGCAACATCAATAAGAGTGAGCTTAAGGGAATGCTGGGAAAATGGGGAGAGACGGATAAAGGAGAAGTTCTTTCCTGGCTGGATCGTTTCCTGGAATACAACACTTATGAAATAGCGATCCCGGCTATGAGAGATTCTGATTTGGCCCCGGAAGGCAAAACGGGTTTAATAATCAGCCTGCTTATGGAGGCGGAATTGTTCGATAAAGTCGAAGAATCGGGCTGGTATGAGGAGTTCAGAAGGGAAATTGAAAATAAAATAATCAGCGTGCTTTCTGAAAGTTTATGTCCCGAGTTAAAAGATAAAGTGGAGAAGCAATTTTCCTTTACACCTTTAAGTGTTGAAAAACGAGTCGGGAGTGCTGGTGGGGCAATCGTGGGCTGGTCTTTTGAAGCCCCGATCCCGGTTGTCTATAAAATGCAGCAAGTGAACAAATCAGTGCTTACGCCGATTCCGAATATTTATCAAGTAGGGCAATGGGCTTATAATCCAGCCGGAACACCTACATGCATTATCACAGGTAAATTAGCCGCAGACAGGATAATAAAAAAACACAAGTAATATACTGAGGGTCAGTCCCTGTATTCATTGTTGAAGGTGGAATGGATGATATGTCTTCAAAGGGTGTACACTAGTATCAAAGATTAAATCAAGTAGATTAAATTTACTGAATATGAGGTAAAGGGATCATGACTGATAAATTAACAAATTTAGGCTTCACGGACAGGTTCGCGCAGGAGGCGACCCTTTATCCGGACCTGCATCCGGCAAGAGTCATCGCGCAGTACAAGGAATTGTACCGTGTTGCGACTGCAGAATTGGAGCTGCTGGCCGAAATATCCGGAAAAATGCGCCATGCGGCAGTCGAAATGTCGGACTACCCGGCAGTCGGCGATTTTGTGATGATCGACCGGAATGAGGGCAGCCAGGACCATGCCATTATCCACCACACGTTGACCAGGAAAAGCGTCTTTATCCGAAAAGCAGCCGGAAAAGCGCATGACGTCCAGGTTATTGCGGCGAACATCGATATTGTCTTCATTTGCATGTCGCTCAACAATGATTTCAATCTGAGAAGGCTGGAACGCTACCTTGCAATCGCATGGGACAGCGGGGCGACGCCGGTGATTGTGCTGACGAAAGCCGATCTGTGCGGAGATATCCCGGAAAAACTGCGTGAAATCGAGACGATCGCCTTCGGGGTCGATGTGCTGGTCACGTCGAGCCTGAGCGAGGACGGATATATGGCCGTCCAGAAATACTTGACTCCGGGCCAGACCGTTGTTTTCATCGGCTCATCCGGTGTCGGCAAATCGACCTTGATCAACCGGATCCTTGGTGAGGATTTGAATGAGACGCGGGAAATCAGAAGGGACGATAAGGGACGGCATGCGACCACAAACCGGGAACTGTTCCTCATTCCGACTGGCGGGTGCATCATCGATACGCCGGGCATGCGCGAACTCGGTTTGGAGAGCGCGAACCTGGCGAAGACGTTTGCCGACATCGATGAATTGGCGTCACAGTGCAAATTCAAGGATTGCAAACACCAAAACGAGCCGGGCTGCATGGTCAGAAAGGCGATCGAGGAGGGCGCTCTGACCGAAGAGCGGTTGCAGAGCTACCTGAAACTCAAGAAGGAAGCCAAGTACGAGGGCCTGAATTCCAGACAAATCGAAAAAGAGAAGATCAACACGATGTTTTCCGATTTCGGCGGCATCAAGAATGCCCGAAATTATGCCAAATCAAAGAACAAAGACAAATAAGAAAATTGGAGGAATAACAATGAAATTAGGGATCATCATCGAAACAAAGGAATACGAAAAATCGTGGAACGCCATGCGGTTCGCAGTGACAGCGAAGAAGACCGGCCATGAAGTGAAAGTCTTCCTGATGGGCGAAGCCGTCGAAATCGAAAACATGACCCATGAAAAATATGACGTAGCCGCACAAGTGCAGGCTTTTGCCGAACTGGACGGCGAAATACTGGCTTGCGGCACGTGCCTGAAATCACGCAACATGGAAGGTTCGGACGTCTGCCCGATCAGCACCATGATAGATTGCGTCCAGATGGTCGAGTGGGCGGATAAAGTTGTTACTTTCTGAACAATCACTGAAATTAAAGAGCTTCTGCATATTTTGTAACCATAAATATGTAGAAGCTCTTTGCCTTCAATACAAATTCAACTTTATATTCTACCTGTTTCACTTCACTTCTACATAATTTCTACGTATAATTATGTAGAAGCATAAGCTTTTACGTAGAAAGGAAACCAATCATGCGAAAATTTGACTATTCAATAATCCCGGAAGAATTGATGAATCATGAAATTATGAATCTGATTTCTGCGCTTCACGAGTATAAAGGAAAACAAGAGTTATTTATCGAGGCAAAGTCGGATGTTTTAGTGTCTATGCTAGAAATAGCAAAAATCCAAAGCACCGGAGCATCCAATAGAATCGAGGGTATCTATACATCCGATGAGCGTTTGGATGCCTTGGTAAAGGAAAAAGTAGAGCCGCGTAACCGATCAGAGAGAGAAATTGCTGGTTATCGTGAAGTACTGGGGCTGATTCATGAAAGCTACGATTATATAGTTCCACGTTCTAACGTTATCCTACAGATGCACAGAGACCTTTACCATTATAGTCCAATGTCTCACGGTGGTAATTTCAAAGGGTCGGATAATGTTATTACTGAAACAGATGCTAGCGGACAAAAAAAGGTTCGCTTTCAGCCCATGTCAGCATTTGAAACTCCAGCTGGAATAGACCGACTCACGGATACGTTCATTAAAGCAATCAACACTGAAAAATATGATCCCTTGCTGCTGATTCCAATGTTCATCTTGGATTTTCTTTGCATTCACCCATTCAGCGATGGCAACGGCCGAATGAGCCGTCTATTGACATTGTTGCTCTTATACAGATCCGGATATATTGTGGGGAAGTATATCAGTATTGAGATGATAATCGAAAAAACAAAGGAAACGTACTATGAGGTTTTACAAGACAGCTCGACTGATTGGTATGAAGAAAAGAACAATTACTTCCCGTTCGTTAAGTATTACCTCGAGGTTACTTTAAGTGCGTCAAAAGAATTTTCGGCTCGTGTGGAGTTGATGCAAAATCGTAGCCTATCCAAACCGGAACGTATCCGTTCGTTGTTTGATAATACGCTGCAGAAGCTTTCAAAGCGTATGATTTTAGAAAAATGTCCCGATATCAGCAAATCGACTGTAGAAATAACCTTGGCTTCACTGCTGAAGGAAGGGTATATCATCAAGACGGGCGCTGGTAAAAACACTGCTTATATTCGTAATATAGAATATCAAAATAATGAAAAAGGATAGCAGCGTTTGAAGTGTTGGTCAAATCGATAAAATGAAAGGAAAAATAGGAATGGCGAACATTCGTGAATTTGATTATGACAGTGATGATGAGTTTTACTATATCGCAGGCTATACTCCCGGCGGAGCTCCTTACGGCATCACATGGGAACAAGCAGCGGAAGATGGACTTTTGGATTCTGAGGAAACGATTGAACCTGATCAGGACTTTCCTTTCTAAGACAGGGGTGAAAAACAACGGTGAATATCAACAATTTTCAAAATCTCATCAACCGAACCATTTTGGATAGAGGGTACAATTACTATATGGGCGGCAATGTGGATGAGGATTATGTTCGAAGGGGCAACACCTACCTTTTTCAGGTTGAAGGACGCGACAATTATGAGGTGACAGTAGAGATTGATGATATGGGAGAAATCATCTATTCAGAATGTGATTGTCCTTATGATTTTGGCCCTGTATGCAAGCACGAAGTGGCAGTATTTTTTCAGCTCGCCGAAATTATCAACACCGGAAGCGTCAAATGGGACACAAAGGAGGTCCCAACTAAGCAACCCGGAATCGAAGAGGTATTGAGCAGTCTTCCTAAAGAAGAGTTGATAAAAATAATAATGGCTATATCCTTTAAAGATGCAACATTAGAAAAAAGTTTGCTCATGACGTATTCGAAAGGGGATAGGGAAGAGGAACTAGCGAAATGTGCCAAGTTTATGCAAGCCGTCGTCAGAAAATACACCGGCAGAGGCGGATTTATTGAATACCCAAAAGTGGGTGCTTTTGCGGATGAGATAGGGAGTCTCCTGGAAAAGGCGAAAAAGACAGAAGACAGCCTATTAGCTTTGGATATCATTATCTTACTCCTTCATGAAGCAGTAGAAGCCTATCAATACGCAGATGATTCTTATGGCGATATAGGAGGGCTTGTCTCGGACTGCTTTGAGGTGATGGAAGATCTTGTCCTAGGCGAAAAACTTGCCGAAAGCTCCTCAAAGCAAAAATTATTCAACAGACTGTTGAAAGACAGTGATGATGCCGTCTATGATGATTGGCAGGAATACAAAATCGATATTCTCCGATTGTGCGCAGAAGTCGCGGAGACAGAAGAGTTGAGAATCCTGCTAAAGAACAGAATAATGGCATATTTCAACAACAGTACTACTGATGACTATCGAACCTATTATGCTGAAACGTTGCTGCACATCTTGCACAGAATGCTTGTTGTCTATGGGACAGATACCGAAGCGCTGCAATTCGAAGAGGATAACAGTGCATACGCATCCTTCCGGAAATTGCTGATCGAGAGGGCCCTCAAGGAAAATAATTTCGAAAAAGTCATCGTGTTGGCAATGGATGGGGAAAAGCAAGACAAGGAATATGCCGGCAGAACGTCAAAATGGAAGCGAATTCGCTATGATGCCTACAAAAAATTATCCCTAAAAGCTGAACAGGCGCGTTTAGCGAAGGAGCTGCTCTTTGATGGCAATTTTGAATATTATCAAGAACTCAAAGCTTTGAATATTGAAGATGAAACAACGTTTTACAGCAAGTTGAAAACGTCTTTGAAAAACGACCAGCGTTGGCAAGTAAAAAACATGTATGTAAAGCTCATTGAACAGGAACAAGATTCAGAAGAAATTATGGCATACGTCAAAGAGAACCCGGCGTACATCGTAAAGTACGCAGAGCTTTTGAAGGGAAATTATCCGGATGAAGTGGTGGTACTCTATAGAAATCACATCAGGGCCGTGGCTAAGGACTCTTCAAAAAGAAGTGCCTACCAGGACGTCTGTGCACTCATCAGACGATACAAAAAGATCGCCGGTAAGGACGACGCAACAGAATTGGTCAACGAACTGCTTATCTTGTACAAAAGAAGGCCAGCTTTTGTGGATGAATTGAGGAAGATAGAATAGAAAATCTCTGCTTCCCGAATGATTTTGTATAAATTAAATTTGAATATTGCAACCAAGTGAATTCGAGTATTTAATCGCACAACCGATTGCCAGAACAGTTTTGCTGAAGTTGCATCAGATCAAGGATGCGAAGATCAGCGACGAAATTTTGGCAGATTAAATTACGAAGCGCAATAGATCTCAACGATACTTTTTCGGCGTGTATTTTTTTTAATGGGTGTAAAATGGAATTAGGGTAAGACAAACACAGATTTTGATGTCACATGATACTTTGGCTTGAGCTAATCAATGTACGAACAGAACAGGAGGGATGCATGATGAAACCCAGTATTTTTTCCAGCAATAAACTGTTCAAGTGGGGTACAATCATCGGTTTGGCGATTCTTTCAGTGGTCGCTGTCATGTTTCTGTTGTCAGCGCTTGGGTTTAATCAAGACTTTAAGGTGAAGGAGACACTGGCGGAGGAGGAAGCAGGGACCCTTGAGAATGGGCAGCTTAACAACGGCTGGATTGCGGAAACGGAAGCATATGTGTTCTACATTGATCCCGGTGAAATGTCGCCGGGCACGCCCGAAGGCAATCTGATCAGAAGGAACCGCGACTGGACCGGACGGATGGAGCTGACCGAAAATCCGATCAGCTATTTCACTGTGTCTGAGGATTGGATTTATTATACGGACGCATCGGATAAGGATCAGCTTTACCGGATGAAGGATGATGGCTCCGAAAAGAGTCAGGTAATCGCCGAAACAGTGTATGCTTTCACGATTGCGGATAATGCGGTTTACTACACCACTCTGGACGGTCTGTTCCGAAGTGAGTTGGATGGTACAGCGCAAACGCAACTCCAGTCAAAAGGCGGGACACCTACTGTTACCGGTGACTGGGTCTATTATGCTGAGGACAAGCAGTCCTTATCCCGCATCAAGACGGACGGCAGCGAGAATCAGCAGCTGCTTTCGGATTACGAGGATTACTATTTGGCCGAAAGCGATGTCTATTACATCCAGTTGACCGAAACCGAAGATGAAAGCTTATTCACTTTGACGCTCTATCAAACGGAAAATGCTGATACAGGAGCAACAGAAATTGTGGTTGTGCAAAAGGTGGTGACAGCGCAGTTGGATGGCGGGTATCTGTATTATCAGCTGGGCAAAGGTGAAGGCAGACTTGAAAAAGGCCTTTACCGCGTCAATCTGGATGGATCCGGAACCGAAAGGGTGAATGACATCACGATTTGGCAGTTGGATTATGTCCTGGGCGATTGGATGTACATCCTCCAGTACAGCGGTGAGCGTTACCGCATCAAGCTTGATGGTTCTGCGGCTGTAGTGTTTGAATGAAAGAATGAATCCACACGTATCGAAAGGACACAAGGACAGCCAGAAATTCTTGGTTCTTGCGTCCTTTTTCCATACTTACCTTTTAGTGCGTAATTTACAGATTCTAGAATTATGCTAGACTGAGGATAAGAACAGCACAATTTATTCATATAAAGGGGAAGAAAAGTATGAACATAGCCATGAACGCAGAAAACTTTATCGCAGTTAATTCCTTCATCAGCAACATTGACTTTGAAGGAACTGAAGTGCTCAGGGTCATAAAAGATCCGAAAATCGATGCTTTTGATGAGCCGACATATGCAAGAGTAATCGGCAGCAACTTCAAGAACGGCACGATCGAAGTGAAGGTTTTGAGCCGGCTTTTGCCGGACGCTCCTGAATTTGCCAGAGGCTTCCTAGGGATTGCCTTCCGTATCGATGAGAAAAACGGGCATTTCGAATCGTTGTATGTCCGTCCGACGAACGGCAGGAATGAAAACCAACTGAGAAGGAACCGCTCCACACAATATTTCTCCTATCCTGACTACAAATTTGACCGGCTCAGAGTCGAAAGCCCAGGCGAGTACGAATCCTATGCCGATATGGGACTGGACGAATGGATCGATCTGAAGGTCAAGGTGGATGGTGAACATGCGGAACTGTATGTGGACAACTCCAAGCATCCCGTATTGATAGTCAATGATCTGAAACACGGTCCGGATGCGGAGGGGGCTATTGCGCTTTGGGTCGAAGAAGGAACGGAAGGATTTTTCAAGGACTTGAAAATCAATCTGAGCTAGAACAGTACGAATGAAGATTCTGCGGAAAGTTCATAAAAAGGAGAGATTTTTATGTTGGGCGCAATCATCGGGGACATCGTCGGTTCCCGTTTCGAGTGGCATAATCACAAAGACAAGCATTTTGAATTATTTACAAATGATTGCCGGATGACGGACGACAGCATCATGACGTTTGCGGTCGCCAAGTCACTGCTGGAAACGGGGAAAGTGAGTGATCGTGGCAACAACGATTATTATCCCTTGCTTGCAAGGAGAAGTGTCACCTACATGCAAGCATTTGGGCGCCGATATCCTGATTGCGGCTTCAGCGGGGCATTCTTTCAATGGATCGTCAGTGACAATCCTCAGCCATACAACAGTTTCGGAAACGGTGCGGCTATGCGGATCAGCCCAGTTGCATATGCCGCCGAGTCAGAAGACGAGGTTCGCCTACTCTCCGCAGCAGTCACCGGGGTATCGCACAACCATGAAGAAGGTCTGAAGGGTGCGGAAGCGACAGCCATTGCAACCTATTTGGCAAGTTGCGGCTCGTCAAAAATCGAAATCCGGACTAAAATGGAGGACGAGTATTACCCGCTGGATTTCAATCTTGATGAAATCAGGGACTTCTACGGATTCACTACGGCTTGCCAAGCAACGGTTCCTCAAGCAATCGTTGCCTTTCTGGAATCGACTTCATTCGAGGATGCCATCCGAAACGCGATTTCGATTGGCGGGGACAGTGATACATTGGCCGCCATTGCCGGGGCTATCGCGGAAGCCTATTATGGCATTCCGGAACGAATCAAACAACAGGCGTTACCCTATTTCGATGCGGAACAGCTTACGGTTTACCAAGAGTGGGTTCGCTTCACAAGAAACTAAAAGTCTAGAGAACAGGCTGGGACAAACCCCAGCCTTTTTCGACGTTGTACGGTAACTTTCTTTTCTGCCTTTCTCCAAAATCGATAACTGTAATTTACTTTCCGGCGAACGAAGGCCTCGTCGGCGTTTAGGATGCATTCCGCTTGCGACCTCCGATAAGCGTTGCCACATCGGAGGTAAGGACGAAAGTTGCTAGCAAACTCCGGAGAGGGAGTCTTTCTCCGGAGCTGCGCATAACTTCAGCGAAAATGTCTCAATCTGGAGGCCTTTTTTTGGGGGATCAAGGTAAAGAGACTGTGCTGCGCATCAAGTGTAGTAAGGTGTTTGAAGTATAAATGAACACTTGAAGTGGTATAATCATATTGTAAAGAACAACCCATTTTTTAGGCCACACACTACCTATGAAAAGAAGTACCTTCCCTGCTGAAACGAATAAAGGAGAATCTTGGTTATGCAATTCCACGAGGTCGGGAGCAAAAAAAAACGACGGTCATGCTTATCCATGGTCTGGGGACTACATGGGATAAGAGTTTCGAAAAAGTGATTCCCGTGTTGACGCCTCATTATTATGTCGTTGCTGTCGGATTCGATGGGCATAACCCAGAAGAGGAATCCAATTATATCAGTGGGGAAAAAGAAGCGGAGCAGGTCGAAAAATATATTCAAAATAACCTGGATGGGAAAGTAGATGTGATTTACGCGTCCTCTCTCGGCTGTATCACTGCGCTTTTTACGGCCTACCGTCGGAACCTGACAGTCAGGAATATCATTCTGGACGGTACAGCCGATATGTCACTAGGCCTATTCAACAAGCCAGCGTCAAGAGCCGCGGGATGGTTTGGCAAAAAAATTCTGACAGACAAGATGAATGGATTTCTGAAACTGGGGGGGATCACACCCGAAATGCTTCAAACATTTTTGTATCCGGGCATATCCAGAATATCCATGAAAAATGCTTTTTATGACGCGGCCTCCATGTTCAACCAGATTGATAAAATGGAGCCTTATCAAGCGGTCAGGGTAGCCTGTTGGTATGGCAGCAAGGAAAAGTTGGCTGCGAGAGGTGCCAAAAAAATCAGAAGAGCATTACCGAACGGCAAGGACACCCTATTTGAAGGCTTTGGGCATGGTGAAATCCTGCTTCATTCCGAATTATTCTTCGAGGAAATGCAAAATTTTTTGAAAGCAAGCGTTTAATAAATAGTGGCAGTAAGTATCGGTTTCAGAAAGGTTGGAATGGCAATGAAACAGAGACTGATCATTGGGTTATTGTTTACGGTCTTATTGTTGGGTGGATGCAATGCATGGGATAAAGCATACGAACAGGCAGGCTCAGCTAGTTTAACAGTTGCGTCGATTACTGGTCCTGCAGCGTTGGGATTCGTCAAGGCGATGGAGCCAAGCATCGATCCCCAAGTGAGGTTGGGGGACACGGTGAACTACTCTTTTGAAGCGGATGAGGAAACGATTACAATTGTAGGACAGGGATCGGCTGCTGACATTGTTATTAGACAGTTGTTGATTCAAGCTGGCATCGATCCGGATAATGATTTGACGCTGACATATGTTACTAGTGCAGAAACAGCGATGGAAAACGTCGCAGCTAATGATAGTCTAGTTTTATCTGAGCCTTGGGTTACCGATTTGTTGAATGAAAACAGTGGCTTCAGTATTGCCTTGGATATTCAGGAGGAATGGATGGAAATTAACGAGGATGGGATGCCATTGCCCCTGACTTGCTTGATTGTTAAAAAGGAAATCCCTCTAGATCGAGCAGAAGAATGGAACCTGTTTGTCGAGGATTATCAGGATTCCATTGAGTGGATCAACAGCAATCCAGCTGAAACGGCAGAACTGCTCGATAATCATGAAGTAGGGATCACGAAAGAACAGGCAACAGGAGTGATTTCCCGCAGCAATTTGGGCTATTTGGATGCAACAAGCGCAAAACCGGCAGTAGAAAAATATCTGAGCCTGTTTCTGGAAGCAACCCCTGATGCAATTAACGGCAGTTTACCTGATGCAGCATTTTATCTTGAACAAGAATAAGGAGGAAACGATCATGAAAATGCAGTTTTGGTCCAAAACAACAACCGGGAAATGGGCGGCTGGCTTGACTCTGGCTTTCATCGTGTTGATGGCCATCAAAATGCTCGGATTAGGTGCAGCCATCAGATTACCATTTCCGACACCCGTCCTTGCACTGATTGGAGTGATTGGTTTCATCATGGGATTGATAGCCGTCATCAAATACAAGGACAGAGCCTTGTTGACGTTGCTGTCCATTCCGGTAGGACTTATCATCATTGCATGGACACTCGCTGAGATTGCCTTCCCGCATTGAGGCATCGTTGCCCGAAAATCATGTCGAGTAAATGGACAGGAGCTGAAGGGGGTATGAACAAAAGATCTGAAATCATCAAGGAAGGCATGCTTGTGACAATAGCGAGCTTTATTGCTGTGGCTGTTGCTTTTATGCTTTATTTCCTGATTTTCACGGTATTTGAAACCATTGCAAATCAGGATGGCTCCTATGGATTTGTATCCTATTTGCGCGTTGGTTATGGGATTGTTTGGCTCGGCCTAGGTTTGATCGTGTACCGTTCGGCGATATACGATTGGCTTAAAGCCAGCCTACTGACTGCCTCACTTACCACGTTTATGGTTGGCATTGGCGTTCAATTGTATGGAAATCCCGTTATAGCGTATTTTGCCGTGTTGTTGGTTGCTGCAATAAGTGCATTTCTGCTTCATAAAACGAAACAGAAATGGTATCACTACTATGCTGTTGTACTTTCCATCATTGCCGCATTATTTTATTTATAATTCATCCGATCAGGAAATTAAAGTGATAACGCGGAAAAGGAACTTTCGAAAATAAAACGCTTCCCTTTGAGTGCACTCCAAGGTGTATACTTCTTTTTGTAATGGGAGTGGCGCTGTTTGGATTCGTTGAAATGGCGCCAGCATCAAAATAAACAGCTTCGGAAGGAGAGGAAACAATATGACAACATGGTTGATTACAGGCTGCTCGAGCGGCATCGGCAGAGGGATCGCAAAGGCAGTTTTAAAACATGGGGATAATGCGGTCGTGACTGCACGGAACATTTCAACGGTGGCGGATATCGTCGAAGCTTATCCCGACACTGCTATCGCCGTACCTTTGGATATCACGAATGAAGAAAGTATCGCCGACGCCGTGAAAGCGGCAGCGGATAATTTCGGCGGGGTTGACATCCTCGTGAACAACGCAGGCTACGGCTATCGTTCTTCCGTTGAAGAAGGCGAAGAAGACAGCGTAAATCTGCTGTTTGACACGAATTTCTTCGGCCCGATCGCATTGATCAAGCAAGTCCTGCCTTACATGCGGGCTCAGAAAAACGGCGCGATCATAAATATTTCCTCGATCGCAGCCGCACGTTCAGGTGTCGGTTCCGGTTATTATGCTGCATCCAAGGCCGCTTTGGAATTGATGACGGACGGTTTGATGAAGGAAGTCACTCCATTGGGAATCAAAGTGATGACCGTGGAACCGGGAACATTCCGCACCAAATTCTACGACACTTCCCTGAAAGGCACCCAGAAGCAGATCGAAGATTATGCCGGAACAGCGTGGAAGACCAGAAAAGAGAACATCGTCGACAACCAGGACCAGCCCGGCGATCCGGACAAGGCGGGAGAAGTCATCTACAAAACCATCCAAAAAGAGACCATTCCGAAACGGTTATTGCTGGGTTCGGATGCCGTCAAAATCGTGTCTGCCGAGATGAGAGAGAGATTGCAGGAGATCGAGGACTGGAGCGACGTCAGCTCACAGACGGACTACTGATCGAAATTCCGGAAAAGGCAATGATGGATACAGACTGCGGAGGCGGGCGTGGTGCCTTCTCCGCAGTTTTTTTGCATGACTGGCAGTCTTTTTCCGAACACTTACTTTCAAAAGCGAGGTTCTTGCAAAAAATAATCACTTGTAATAAAATGTATGCATGCGCATGCAATTTAAAGGCTGAGCTTTTTGTTTGGGAATTTACGATAAGCTCGTTAAAATGAAAAAAAACGACAGTGAAGAGGAGAGAAAAACATGTCAACAATGAACAGTGAACTGACTTTCAAACGCGGTCTTAAGTTAAAGAACCGCATCATGATGGCTCCAATGACGACGAAGATGAGTTTTTATGATGGGGTCGTGACATCCGACGAAATCAATTACTACGGCCTGCGTTCCGGCGAAATCGGCGCGGTCATCACAGGCGCGGCAAATGTTCAAAACGATGGCAAAGGCTGGGAAGGCGAATTGAGCGTCGCTTCCGATGTGTTCATTCCGGGTTTGAGCAAATTGGCTGCAGCCATCAAAAAGAATGGCACAAAAGCCATCCTGCAGATTTTCCACGGCGGACGCATGACGGATTCAAGCGTCCTGCGTGGCGTTCAGCCAGTAGCGCCTAGCGCCATCGCTGCCGAAAGACCGAATGCCGAGACGCCGAGAGCTTTGTCCGGTGACGAAATACTGGATCTGATCGAAAACTTCAAAGCCGCGACCCGTCGTGCGATTGAAGCCGGTTTTGACGGTGTGGAACTGCACGGCGCCAACACTTATTTGCTGCAACAATTCTTCTCGCCGCACTCCAACCGCCGGGACGATGAATGGGGCGGCAGCTTGGAAAAGAGATTCCGTTTCATCGACAAATTGGTTGATGAAGTGACGGCAGTCGTGGATGAAACAGGCGCCAAGAATTTCATCGTCGGTTACCGCTTTTCCCCAGAGGAATATGAAAATCCGGGCATCCGTTTTTCGGATACGCTGTTCTTGGTGGACCAATTGGCCGACAAGGGCTTGGATTATTTGCATATTTCCTTGCGTGACAGCCAACTCGTTTCCGTTTCGGAGGACCATAAAGAGAAAAGCATGATGGCGTACATCCAGGAGCAAATCAACGGACGTGTGCCGTTGGTCGGCGTCGGCGATGTCCGCACGAGCGAAGATGCTGAGCAAGTATTGGAAAATGCGGAACTTGTCGCTGTCGGACGTGCTTTACTAATCGATCCGCATTGGGGAGCGAAAGCCCTCGCTAACAAAGACGAGCTGATCCGCCAAGAAATATCCAAGTACGACCGCGAAGAACTGTTTCTCGCGAACGGCGTCTGGGGATTCATGGAATTCATGATGCCGGACCGTTTAGGGAAATAAACAATTAGTTAGACCATACAGACACCCTTGGAAAGGGACTTCTGTATGGTCTTTTTTCAGTGCATCAGATGCAGCCGCACGCGATTCAGGCGCTCGTGATATGTTATAATGAGAACGAAATAGAGCGGTTACAAAATGCGTTGTATAGTCGGTTGTCTATACGCGCTATGTCCACATAACCATACTGGACAGGGCTACCGGGACCATCATCCATCAGGAAACGCTCATCGGATCAGCGCCTTTCAGTATCAGTGAAGATCAATCCGCGGGATATGGTTATATCCCAGATTACCAAGTTCTGGAGACAATTCTGGCTTACTTTGGTTATTAGGAAGAGTGATTCTTGTATGGAAAGGATGAGGCAGGGAGTGGAATTATGGTTACAGACAGCACATTCTATCTGGTTGCGTTATTTGCCCTGAGTGCCATGATCGTGAATAGCATTGGGATTTGGGTCATCTACAAAAATAAACAGTGGGTCGACCGGAATATCGAGTATTTCATGTGTTTTGCGGCCGGCGTCCTGATCGCCTCCCCGTTGATTATTGCTTTTCCGGAAGCACTCGAGAAAAATGCAGATGCGGGGCTGGCGGCATTGGCGGGGTTCATTTTCATGTTCTTCAGCAACAAACTCATCAAACACAGGACGCAACAAGCCGAGTTGGCTTTCGGTATCGTCGCGCTGGAAGGTATTGGGATCCATTCCTTTGTGGACGGCATCATCTACGCCGTTGCTTTCAGCATTAGTACGGCTACAGGTGTGATGGCGGGGATCGGCTTGGTTGTGCATGAGTTTGCTGAAGGTGCGATTACCTTTTCAGCGTTAGTGAAAGCCGGTGTGAACGGTAAAAGGGCTATCCTCTATGCCTTTCTGGTTGCAGCGCTGACGACCCCAATCGGAGCTTTCATTGCGTATCCATTTGTAGCTGGACTGAACGATACCTTTCTTGGACTTGCCCTTGGTTTTGCGGTCGGGGTGTTGATCTATGTTTCAGCCGCACACCTGTTGCCGGAAGCGGAGGAGCACGACAAGGAGCACTCATATTTAGCCTTCCTATGCGGTGTGGCTTTAGCGCTGTTCATTATGTTCAGCGAGCGATGATCCATGACCGGTATCGTCAGTGTGTTCACATTTTGTACGCAATACTGTTGGATTATGGACAAAATGTAGGCGCTTAAAAGTGCTATAATGAACCGAAAGTATATTTCTAGGAGGTCTGTGTTGATGAAAGATGAAAATTGCGCCTATTGCATGGAAGGCGAAATGGTGTTGGCTTTCGGCTACCCTTGCTTCGAACTGCCATACAGCAAAGTATACGTTTTTAAAGAACAAAGCCACAAAGGCCGTGTGATCGTTGCCTACAAAGACCACGTGAGCGAATTGGTTAACATTACGGATGAGGAACGCAACGGATACTTCGCCGACGTCGCCAAAGTTGCGAACGCGTTGCACAAAGCGTTCAACCCTGAAAAAGTGAACTACGGCGCTTACGGTGATACCGGCAAGCACCTGCACTTCCACTTGGTGCCGAAATACAAAGACGACGCCTTCGAATGGGGCTCGACTTTCGACATGAACCCAGGCCGCGTGACCTTAACGGATGATGCATACGAAGCATTAGCTGAACAAATCCGTAATAATATGTAAGAGCGCGATGATTCCGAACTAAAAAAGCTGATTCCGAAGAACGGAGTCAGCTTTTTTGCGCATCTATTCAGTGAAGGACAAGCAATAAAGCACCTATTCCTTTGATACCCGATTCGCAAAAATAGTCGGAATGGGTGTGATGTTCTATAATATGTGTAAGAATAAACGTGAAGAAATGCGAGGGAAACGAATGATCATGGAAGAAAGAATCAAACAACTGAACGATAAGAACTTAGTGGAGGACCAACCTTATGTAGTCTACTGGATGCAGAGTTCGCAGCGTGCGGAGTACAACCATGCCCTGGAATATGCGATCCGTCAGGCTAACCGGCTCGAGAAGTCATTGATTGTCTATTTCGGAATAACGGACGGTTTTCCGGAAGCCAATGAGCGGCACTACGCTTTCATGCTGGAAGGACTGAAAGAAACGAAGGCGGAATTGGAGCAGCGCGGCATCCAACTGCTGATCCGAAAACTATCGCCGGAACAAGGAGCGTTGGAGCTTTCTGAACTGGCTGCCTTGTTGGTGGTGGACTGCGGCTATCTCCGTATCGAGCGGCAATGGCGCGCTACTTTGGCCGAAGCTGCCGCATGCGCCGTGGTCCAGATTGAAAGCAACATAGTCGTCCCGGTCGAACTGGCTTCACCAAAAGAGGAGTATTCCGCCGCGACCTTGCGTTCCAAACTGAAAAAAATTCTGCCGCAGTGTTTGGCGCCATTGGAAGAGACCATCTGCAACCATCCCTCTGTTGCGATAGAGCTTCCGTTCGAAGCCTACGATATTTCGGATACCAGAGTGGCTTTGGACGGATTAAACATTGACCGCAGTGTCCCGCGCGTTGCGGATTATATCGGTGGAACCGGCGAAGCCAAGCATTGGCTGGAGGATTTCATCGAAAATAAACTGGCAGGATACAGCGAACGGAAGAATCGACCGGGGGAGTCTTTCACATCCAATCTGAGTCCCTACCTCCATTTTGGACAGATTTCCCCGCTCTACATATACCGCAGGCTGATGGGGATGGACAGCGAAAGCCAACAGAGTTTCCTCGAGGAACTTGTCGTCAGAAGGGAATTGGCCATCAATTTCGTTTACTATAATGATCAGTACGATTCCTTCGCTGCCGTGCCGGATTGGGCCAAAAAGACGCTGGACAAGCATCTGGCCGATGAACGCGAATATCTGTATTCACTGGAGGAATTGGAGTCTGCCAAGACGCACGACGACTACTGGAACGCCGCGCAGCTTGAGATGAATCTGACCGGGAAAATGCACGGGTACATGCGGATGTACTGGGCAAAAAAAATCCTGGAGTGGAGCAGCACACCTGAGGAAGCCTATCGCAAAGCCATTTATCTGAACAACAAGTATCTGTTGGACGGCCGCGATCCGAACGGTTTCGCCGGGGTGAGCTGGTGCTTCGGCAAGCACGATCGGCCTTGGGGAGAGCGGGCCATCTTCGGGAACGTCCGCTACATGAACGACAAAGGCCTGAAGCGCAAGTTCGACATGCAGTTGTATCTGGATCAGGTTGCAGAACGATCACGGAGATAAAAGGAGGCGGAACGGATGGCGAGTAATCACAAAAAGGCTGAACCCTTGCATAAGCTCCTTTTGGTGCTTTTCGTCATCGCGTACATTTTTTCGGCTATCAGTCCATTGGATCGGTTGGCTTGGATAGGTCAGATGACGCCCGCGTTCCTGCTAGTCTTCCTGTTGGTTATGAGTTATCGGAAGTTCCGTTTCAGCACCTTCGTCTATGTGATGGCTTTTCTGCATGCGTTGCTGTTGGTGTACGGCGCGCACTTCACCTATTCCCACAATCCTTTGTTCAATCAATGGAAAGAACAGTTCGCCTGGGAGCGCAATTACTTTGACCGGGTGGGGCATTTCGCGCAAGGCTTTGTGCCTGCATTTTTGGCCAAGGAATTCCTGCTGCGGGGAGGCTACGTCAGGAAGGGCAAGCTGTTGACGCTTATCGTCATTTTAGGCTGTCGCGGCTTCAGTGCAGCCTATGAGCTGAGCGAATTTGCGCTCGTCAAGATTATGGGTGTGCCCGCCGAAGCCGTGATGGGTATGCAGGGCGATGCTTTCGACAGCCTTTGGGATATGATTTGGGCCTTGATCGGTGCTATTCTGGCAGTGTTTGGGTTCGGCTCGTTTCATGACAGCCAAATGAAAAAGATGGGAGATGGTCACGGGCTGTCTGATTGAGGAAGAGTTTTATGCAGTGAATGGAACGGTTTATTGTCATTATTTTTTTGGTCATTATAGAAAGGAAGGCGTATCATCATGAAAGAGATTACGACAGAAAAACTTCGACGCTTCAATCTGATCATGGGCGGACTACACCTGATCCAAGGCATTGCGATGCTCTTTTTGGCGACGAACGTCATCCAGAAAATCGGTGAATTCAGTCCTGAAATCAGCCAGTTCTATCTGGCTTTCAATCCCGAAACGCGCTCATTGGAAACTGCCTCGCGTATCCTTTTCGAATTACCGTTCGGAGTTATGGTCGCTTCGTTCCTGTTCATTTCCGCCATCGCACATGCTTTGATTTCCATTCCGAAAAAGCTGAATGCGGTCTATAATGCCGATTTGGTCAAGGGCATCAATAAATTTCGCTGGTTCGAGTATGCACTCAGTTCGTCGATCATGATTGTTTTGATTGCGACCTTGTTCGGCATTTACGATATCGCTTCACTCATTCTGATATTTATCGTGAACGCCACCATGAATCTCTTCGGGCTCGTGATGGAGCAGCTGAATGTGGGCCATTCAAAAGATAACATCCAATGGGGGCCGTTCATATGGGGATCGATTGCCGGAGTGGCACCCTGGATCGCCATCCTGCTCTACATGTTCGGGACCGGCAATTTCGCTGAAGTACCTTGGTTTGTCTGGGCAATCGTTGGCACTTATTTCGTTGCCTTCAACACTTTCCCGATCAATATGGTTTTGCAGTACAAGAAAGTCGGGAAATGGGCGGATTATCTCTACGGGGAGCGGGTCTATATCGTGCTTAGTCTGGTTGCGAAATCGATCCTTGCCTGGCTTGTGCTTTTCGGGGCGATGCAACCATAAGGCAGCTTGCCATCGGACGGCAGCCTTTACAAAAAGATGACAGTATTTTTCGCTTCAATTTACAAAGAAATTGTATATTGAAGGTGTAGATGAAATGCACCTTGTTTCTGATTTGCTTATACTCAAATGATTATGCTTCAGCCGGACAGGTTGGGCGTCCACCAGAAAGTATCTGATGGATGCCCAACCTGTCCGTTTTTTATTGCATTTTTTTACCCGGAATGCCATTATTGGCATTCGCGGGGGACAAGGGCTACAATGGTTTTAAAGAAGAATGAAGAAGAGCGAGGGGGAATTCAGATGAAAGAATTGCAGCAAATTCCCGGAATCGGGCCGAAGATGGCGGCAACGCTTGTCTCATTAGGGATAAATACCATCGCCGACCTGCGCGGCAATGATCCTCAGGAACTATATGAGCAATTAAATAGGATAACCGGTCAGCGCCAGGATCCCTGTGTTTTGTACACTTTCCGCTGTGCCGTCTATTATGCGACCGAAGCGCATCCGGATCCCGAAAAGCTGAAGTGGTGGAACTGGAAAAACGGATAACCTATCCAAACTAGGTCCTTTACTCGTGATACCTATAGGGGTATAATGGTCTTTAACAAGACTGGCGGAGACGTACAGAGTAAAGGAGAAAATGATGGCGCAGGAATTTTACAAGAAAATATATTCGGTGCGGGAATTTTATACGATATTGTATGAAGGAATCCGCACGATGAAGTACATGGTAAAAGCAAAAAAGAAAAAAGAGCTGAGTCCGGAATTCATCGAGAGGATCATGTTGGGCGTGACGGAAGTAAACGGCTGCGAAGTTTGCTCCTATGCCCACACGAAAATGGCGCTCGAACAGGGGATGGCTGCGGAAGAAATCCAGAAACTGTTGGCGGGATCCGCTGACGAGATTCCTGTCGAGGAAATGCCAGCGTACCTTTTTGCCCAACATTATGCCGACAGGAGAGGGAATCCGACTGAAGAATCTTGGGATCGCATCGTTTCGCTCTATGGGGAGGACAAGGCGAAAGGGATTTTGGGTGCCGTTCGTGCGATAATGGTCGGCAATGCGCATGGGATCGCCTTCAGCGCTTTCGCGAGCCGGTTGAAAGGCAAACCCGTCAAAAAAAGCAGCGTGCTGTATGAAATCACGATGATGCTCAGCATCGTCGTCTATCTGCCGCTGACTCTGCTCCATGCTGTAATTGATGGCATGTTCAAGAAACCAATCATTAGTTTCTAAGGACGTATATGAAAGAAAAACCTTTCGTTTGTGGGTAATTCAAAAAAATAAGCTGTGGAAAGCCATTGTGAATGGCTTTTCCACAGCTTATTTGCTCTTTAATGGTAATAACTTTGCGTCATATCCGTTTCAGGTTCTTCAGCGATAAATCAAGAATAGCCGAAGAATGGGTCAGTGCGCCTGAAGAAAGGTAATCCACGCCGGTGTCGCGCAAGGCAGCGATGCTTTCAACGGTAAGGTTTCCGGAGCATTCCACCAGGGCGCGCCCATCTATCAAACGAACGGCTTCCGTCATCTCCGCCGGGGTCATATTGTCCAGCATGATGATGTCGGCCTTCGCTGCGATCGCCTCTTTGACCATTTCCAGGTTTTCCACTTCGACTTCGATCTTATGAACAAAGGAGGCGTAGGCCCGCGCCGCCGCGACCGCCTGCTTGATACCCCCAGCCGCGGCGATATGGTTGTCCTTCAGCATGACTCCGTCGGACAGACTGAAGCGGTGGTTGCTTCCGCCGCCGACCTTCACGGCATATTTTTCGAAAATCCGGTTATTCGGTGTTGTCTTGCGGGTGTCGAGCAGCGTGATGCCGCTGCCTTCAAGCAAGTCGACGATTTTGCGCGTATGCGTAGCGATACCGCTCATGCGTTGGAGATAATTCAAGGCGGTGCGTTCGCCGGTCAGTATGATTCGGATGTCACCGAGCACTTCAGCCAAAAGTTCTCCCGATTGGACAGTATCTCCCTCCTGGCAATGGAAAATCACTTCGATTGAGTCGTCGAGGAGGGTAAAGGTCCTGGCGAAGACGTCCAGCCCCGCAATGATGCCATCTTGTTTGCACAGCAGTTCTGCCCGGCCTTTTGTGCAGTCCGTGATGATGGCATTGGTCGAGAGATCCTCGGTTGGGATATCCTCGTCGAGCGCCGCCAAAATCAGGCGATCCCTATTACTTTGCATGAACTTCCTCCTCGATTCCGATTTTTTCCAATAGTATTTTACGTGCTTCATTCAAGCTGTCCGCGATTGAACGGACATCCGGTTCGGGAAATGGATAAGGAAGCGCGCGCTCGAATTCTGCATTGATGGCTTGGGCAGCACGTTTGCTGAACACCAGGCTTTCCAACAGCGAATTGCTCGCCAAGCGGTTTTTCCCGTGGACACCGTTGCAGCTCGTTTCCCCTGCGGCATACAGGTTTGTCAGCGAAGTTTTGCTCCGCATGTCCACTTCGATGCCGCCCATGAAGTAATGCTGGGCGGGGACGACCGGGATATAATCCTCGGTCAAATCATAACCTTCCTGCAGGCAGTGGGCATGGATGCCCGGGAACCTTTCAGCAATCGATCCCTCCACGTGGCCTTTTAGGAGCATCCGGACATAAGGCAAGCGGTCCTTCTCCATCTGGGCGTAGATCGCTTTGGTAAGCAAGTCGCGCGGCAAAAGTTCATCAGCGAAACGGTTTCCGTCCTTGTCGACAAGGATGGCGCCTTCCCCTCGCAATGATTCCGACATTAGAAAAGCTCTGCCAGGCCGCCCGGTATACAACGAAGTCGGGTGAATCTGGACATAATTCATGTCCTTGACGCGGATGCCGTGCTTCAGCGCAACCACGATAGCGTCGCCTGTCAAATGCGCAAAGTTGGTCGATTTGCTGAACAGACCGCCGATTCCACCGGTGGCAAGCAGCGTATTCTGTGCATAAACATTGGACAACGCTCCGGAGTGGTCACGGAGCACTGCGCCGTGGCAGCGGTCGCCGGCAACCAAAAGATCGACAAGTGTGTTGTTCTCAAGGATGCTCACGTTTTTCCGCTCCTTGATACGGGCAATCAGTTTGCTGTTGATCTCCTTGCCGGTCATGTCTTTGCAGTGCAGGATCCGGGCTCTGGAATGGGCGCCTTCTTTGGTGTAGGAGAAGCCGTCTCCCTTTTTGTCGAAGGTGACGCCCAAACCGATCAGATCATCGATGATCTTTTGTGAAGAGTTGATCATGATTGCGACTGCTGCTTCGTTGTTTTCATAGTGGCCGGCACGCAGCGTGTCCTCCATGAACGGCTCGAAATCCGTTTCGTCGCGTTGGACGCAGATGCCGCCTTGGGCAAGGAAGGAGTCGTTATCCTCCAAAGTACCCTTGGTGACGATCAGAATCTGTTTGTCGTTGCTGAGGCTAAGGGCTGCGAAAAGTCCGGCCACACCCGTTCCGATGATGATGACGTCATAGTTGCGCATGGGTCTTCACCTCTGTCTCGGCCAATTCCAGCATCCGTTCCAGTGGCTGCAAGCCTTTTGTGCGTAGCGATTCGTTCATTTCCACAGCAGGTTCGAAAGTTTCCAGAGCATAGATGATTTTCTCCACTGTATTAAGCTTCATGTCGGGACAGACCTGACCGACGGAAGGGGCATGGAACTTTTTGACCGGCGAACGTTTCTCCATTTCATGGATGACGCCGATTTCCGTGCAGATGATGAAATCCTGGGTTGGGCTCTTTTCGGTATATGCGACGAGCTCCGACGTGCTGCCGACAAAGTCCGCCAAATCGAGGATCTCCTTCTTGCACTCCGGATGCGCCAGGATATCGGCTTGCGGAAGGTCACGCTTCATCTTCAGTACATCTGAAACGCGGATGCTGGTATGGACAGGGCAGTAGCCCTCATTGAAGAGGAAGGTTTTCTCAGGAAGCTGACGGGAAATGTATCTGCCCAAGTGCTCGTCGGGAATGAAGTAAATGTAGCGGTTGGGAAGTGCGGCGATGACATTTTTCGCGTTGGATGATGTGACGATGACATCGGCATAGCCCTTGATTTCAGCAGTGGAATTGATGTAGCAGACGACGGCCACATCCTCGTATTTCTCGCGGATTTTCTGGATGTCGCGGATTTTGACCATGTGGGCCATCGGACAGTCCGCCTGCAGGTCGGGCATCAGGACGACTTTATCCGGATTCAGCATCTTCGCGCTTTCACCCATGAAGGCCACGCCGCAGAAAACGATCACTTTCTCCGTGACCTGCGCTGCAATTTTGCTCAAGTAGTACGAATCCCCGATAAAATCTGAGATATCTTGAACGGCTCCAGGAACGTAGTAGTGTGCGAGAATGACGGCATCTTTTTCTGCTTTCAGCTGCAATATTCTTTCCGTAAGTTCATCCATTGTTGCGACCCCTTTTTTGTGATAGTTTAATGAAAATGACTATATCACGTAACTTTACAGGTGTCAAGACAGCTTTTTTTGGGTGGAGAGGTACCTAACTCCGATGAACGAGGCTACACCGGAGTTAAGCCAACAATTCCGCTGATGTACTCCGATGAGTGCAACGTCGTCGAAGTTGGTGCCGAATATCGATGATTTCCTCCGGTAAGTGCTCGCTTCACCGGAACTGAATTTTGATTATCGCGCTTTCATCAGTCCAATGAGTATCGCAGTCGTACACAGCAAAAGAGGGTGCCCCGAAATGACAATGTCATTAACTATTAAATGTATTGGCAAATAAGAGGTGAGGGGAAATGGGATGCGATAAGCGATCAGAATTCAGAAAAAATGCTCAGTCTGGTGGCCAAATCTGTCGAATAGGTGAGGTAGATCCGACAATTTGATTCCCGATTAAGCCGAGATTATTGAATGTCGAGAAACATTCAACAATTTGGCCTCGCAATCAAAAAAAGCGAGAATGCATCCTCGCTTTTTTTACAGCTGTAATATTACTTGAGTTAATGACATTGCCGGAATGGGACGCCATCTAAGTGTGCGATTGCCCTATCAATATTTCTCGAGGCTCTTCTGGAATGACTGCAAATGTCCTTCCGAAGCATTGCGCAAAGCCGTAAAGGTTGCGCGCACATCATCCGGGAGTTCCTGTTCCAGGAACTTATTGTACATCGCGATGTTGTCCACTTCCCCAGTAGCGCAGTTCTCCAAAGCTTCCTTGATATCTGCTGGCCGTTGGAGATGATCGGCAGATTCATCAGCCGGAACCGGCAAGCCATACTTTTCGAACAGGATCGTCATTTCGTCAATGTGCTGGGCTTCCGAGGAGACGATGTTGTTGAACGGGACTTGGTCTCCGAAAGTCTCCAACGTGTAGGCATATTCTCCATGGGCCAAGTGTTCATCCTGGATGGCGTACGTGAACATCTCTTCCATCGTCAAATCATTGTCCGCCAAGGCGCCGACCGCACCATACCCGTTTGTCGCTTCAATCGATTCGTCTTCTTCCATTTCATTTTCTTCGCTGTCTTCCATCATGGATTCATCTTGCTCGGAACTGCTGTCCAGCACTTCGGATGAGATGGCTTCGGAAGAGCCGCTTGAAGCGGCATCTTCATCCGCTGCACAACCGACCAACAGCAACAGGCTCAACAATGTGGCTGATCCATAGAATATTTTCTTATTGTTCATTTTTTTCGTCCTTTCATTCAAAGAGGTAGGAGCGAGTGAGATTGGGAAATTTGGGAAAGGTCAAACATTTTCAGATGATGAACAGCAAGTTTGAACGAAGAATTTGTCACCTTTAAAGTACGCTTAAGTTGGATAAATGTCAAAAAATTGGGGCTATAAGTAAGAAAATAAATTCAGCTTCCGAACTGTCCCAATATTTGCATAGGCACGCGGTTTTGGGTACTATTGACTTAGGGAAATACCCTTTTTATTTTGTAAAACACTTTTCGTCAGGCTATCAATAAGCAATCATTTTTATTATCGGGAACAAGGTAAAAGGAGGAAATAACAATGGAAACAAAAATGGATACAAAAGCAGAAACGAAACAACTGGATAAACCGCTCAAAATCACAGTTGCCGTGACGTACCTGATCATGATCGCCGTCAATGCGATGGCAAATATCCTGCCGATCAACGGCACCGACACAGGGGCGGTATCGGATGCCTATCCGAACTTGTTTGCGCCCGCCGGCTTGACTTTTTCGATCTGGGGGGTCATCTATTTGCTGTTGTTGGGATATACGCTCTACCAATTCGGACTGTTCCAAGGCGACAAGAGCAAGGTAAAGACAGAGCTGTTGAGGAAAATCGGTATCGTCTTTTCGGCCAGTTCAGTAGTCAACGCCGCTTGGATCTTCAGTTGGCATTACCGCATGATCGGTTTGTCGGTGATCCTGATGCTGGTGCTTCTGCTGAGCCTGATCTACATCAACCAGTTGATTCTGAAGGAAAAACTCGATCAGAAAGAAAAACTGTTCATCCGTCTTCCATTCAGCGTCTATTTCGGCTGGATCACGGTGGCAACGATTGCGAACATCACGACGCTGCTGGTCGACATCGGCTGGAATGGATTCGGGATCTCCGAATCGATCTGGACAATCCTGATTATCGTAATCGGGCTTGCGATCGGAGCCTTCACGATGATCCGCAACCGTGATATCGCCTACGGACTCGTGATTATTTGGGCTTATGCGGGCATTTTGATCAAGCATATGTCCGAGGCTGGATTCAACGGCCAATACACGGGCATCATTACGACCGTCATCGCCTGCATTGTGCTGATGGGGGTGGCGATCGGTTATGTGCTCTTCGCGAAGAAACAAGTGCCGCTCAGTTTGAAATGATTATAATTTTGATAAATTTATAGTTTGATTGACTTGAAACAGGTCTCGGTAACGATTCGATTGAATTGGCGCCGGGACTTGTTTTTGTGCCATTTCAGACCCTTAATGCGGCCATCGTATTGATGGTTCTGCGGATGCGGAAGTGATAAAATAAGCATGAGACAATGGGCTTCAAAAAAGGAGACGTGGATAAAATGAGCTTTGTGATTGAAATGGTGGAAACGCAGGAACAACCGACTTTGGTTTTGAAAGCGGTTACTCCGGTAAGTGAGCTTCCGAAAATATTGGGGAAGGCCTTCATGGACATCATCGCGCACATCATGGAATTTGGTGAACAACCGGTTGGACCAGCTTTCGTCGGCTATTTCAACATGGATATGGAAAGGCTTGAACTGGAAATAGGTTTTCCTGTATCCAAACCACTGCCTGGCAAAAACGATATCCTTGCCGGAAACATCCCGGCCGGCAAACAAGTCAGCTGCATGTACAAAGGTCCGTATATGGAGATGCCGCCCGCTTATGAGGAAATTGAGAAATGGATCAAAGATAATGGCTACAAGCCGCTTGGTCCCGTCTATGAACACTATTACAATTCGCCTGAGGAAGTACCCGAAAGCGAACTGCTGACGAAAATCGTATTCCTGGTGGAGTGAGCATACGCCAAGCCCTATTTCAAAAAATGAGGCGATACCTATGACAGATGTAATGATCAACAAAGAAGTGGAAGCATTTTTTGACGGAAAACCTGAAGTGAGAGCATTGTTCAGGGCTGTGGAAAGGAAAATCCGGGCAATCAGACCCGCCATCATTACTGTAAGTAAGACTCAGATTTCCTTCGCTACAAGAACGCAATTCGCCTGGATCTGGATGCCGCAGCCCACAGACAGAAAGCGGCCGCTGCACAGCCTTGTTCTGAGCTTCGGCTGCGGGCGCCGGATTGTGCATGATCAAATTGTCGAAGCGGTCGAACCATATCCTGGCAGATGGACGCACCATATCATCATTGCGGAGCAAGCGGATCTGACGGCTGCCGTTGATACCTGGTTGCGGGAAGCATACCGGTTCTCGGAAACACGGGGGAGATAGCAATCTTCAAAGATATAGGCAACTGAAAAGCAACCGCTGTGGATCAGTTCTGTCGACAAAGTAAGTTAAGTTGATCGAACGGAAACTGCGGGAGTAGGTTGAAAAAGGAAGGGCCGATGGAAATGGACAGGGAGGAGATCATCGTGTGGCTTCTGGAAGGCGATCCAGCGATCCAATATCAGACAAGGCGCGATCTGTTGCATGAGGACCCGGCTGCGTTGGCTGACCTGAGGAACAGGATAACCGAGGAAGGCTGGGGCCGCGCTTTTTTGGAACGGCAACTGCCGGATGGACACTGGGGGCGTTGGTTTTATCAGCCAAAATGGACGAGCAGCCACTATACCCTCTTGGACCTTAGAAACCTCTGTATCACGTCAACACCCGAAATAATGAAGGCGCTGGATCTCATCCTTGAGACTGCGCTGTCGTCCGATGGCGGTGTCAATCCAGCAAAAGGCATCGAGCAAAGCGATGTCTGCGTCAACGGTATGTTCCTTAATTACGCTTGTTATTTTGGGATAGGGGAGGGTAAGCTGAAAACGATAATCGATTTCGTACTCAGCCAACAGTTGCCTGACGGCGGCTTCAATTGCCGTTTGAATCGCTCTGGCGCCAAGCACAGTTCCATGCACTCCACGCTCAGCGTCCTCGAGGGCATACACGAATATATTGCAGCCGGCTATGCCTACCGGGCGGATGAGTTGAAAAAATTGGAAAGCGAAGGACAGCAATTCCTTCTGCGGCACCGGTTGTACAAATCCGATCATACCGGTGCAATCATTCATCCGAGCTTTTTGAAACTCGTCTATCCGCCGCGTTGGCACTATAATATTTTGCGTGCACTGGATTATTTCCAAAACGCAGGTTATCCGTATGACGAAAGGCTGCAGGATGCCCTGGATATCATGAAGGAGAAACGCTTGCTGGACGGACGCTGGAAAACGCAGGCGCATCATACCGGGGAGGTGCATTTCATGATGGAAGAGGCCGGAAAACCGAGCCGCTGGAATACGCTCAAATGCTTGCGCGTGTTGGAATATTATGACAGAGTTTGATCGTACCCTGAATAAATAGAAGCATCCCCGATATGAAAGGAGAACTGGGTATGACGGAATCAGGATTTCCCAAGGAGTGGCTCAGTTTATGCAATCCTCAAGAATGGCATGACTGGCTGGCGCAAAACTATAACCAAAAAGAACAGGTTTGGCTGAAGATCAAAAAAGCCCATGCTGCAGGCGACGGCATTTTGCTCGCGGAAGCGGTCGAGGAGGCGCTCTGTTTCGGCTGGATCGACGGTAAGATGTACAGTCTGGGTGAAGAAAGCTTCATCATTCGCATCACGCCTCGTAGGTCCGGAAGCGTCTGGTCGCTGGTCAACCGCAAGCGTGCCGAAGCTTTGATGGAGGCAGGGAGGATGACAGAAGCCGGTTTGGCTTCGATTCAGGTGGCGAAGGCCAGCGGGAAATGGCAAGCAGCGTATTCTTCGAAGGAAGTCCCGGAGCTGCCAGCTGAATTGAAGCAGGCCTTCCTAACAGACCCATCTGCCCGCGAGCATTTCGAAGCTTGGCCGACTGGCGAAAAGGCCCACTATCTTTTCTGGATAGCCCAAGCAAAACGCCCGGAAACCCGCAAAAAAAGGGTAGCCGAAACATTGGAACGGGCGAAATCCAAAAAAGACCATCCTCATAAAGAGGATGGCCGAGCTTGATGCCGCAGACAGTCTAAAGCAACTCCTGCGCCAATAGGGAATAGGTTTTGAGCCGCGCCTGTTGGGAATGCGGCATGCTGATGATCATTGCTTCATCAAAACCGTATTGTTCCTGCAGATTCAGCAATATTTCACCGGATTCTTTTGCGGTTCCAAGAATATGTGTTTTGCGGATGTCGTTGATGAGCTGTTTCTCGATTTCCGTCAACGGATAAGCGGCAGCCTGTTCAGGTGTCATCAGATTGTTGCGCATCATTCCGCGGAAGAGCTGCATCTTGAAGATCGCATACGGCAACTCTTGGTAGAGCGCTTCTTCGCGTGTGTCCGCGACGATGGCATGGAAAGCGACGCTGATCTGCTTTTCGGGCATAACAGCGGATGGAACAAAATTGTTCTTATAAAGATCGAAAATGTTCTTATCGAGTGTCCCGGTGAAGAACTGCGCGAAGGAATACCCAACGCCCATTCTGCCGGCCTGAACGGCGCTGTTGCCGCTCGATCCCAGTAGCCAAGCCTGCGGAATCGACACGTCGACAGGAGCCGCCGGGATGTCACGGTAAAGTGGATCCTGTGGTGCCCGGTCTTCCAACAAATCCAAAATCGTCTGCAGTTTTTCGTAATGATTATCCAATTGCGGCGGATTTCCCTGTGCCAATGCGTGCATGGACTGGCGGTCGCCTCCTGGTGCCCGTCCCACACCCATATCGATCCGGCCGGGCGCAAAGCCGGAAAGTGTTTTGAAGACTTCCGCGATTTTCAAAGGGGAATAATGCATCATCATGACGCCGCCGGTCCCGACGCGGATCCGCTCGGTCGCGGCAGCGATGAAGGCAGCGATGATTTCGGGTGCTGCGCTCGCCATCAAGTTGCTGCCGTGATGCTCGGCGAACCAGATGCGCTCGTAACCGAGGCTGTCCCCTAAACGGGCGAGTTCTTTGGCGTTCTGCAGGGACTGTTCGGCAGTGCCCCCTGCTGTGATGTGGACCTGGTCCAAGATGCTAAGTTTCATAATGTCCTCCGATTTTTCGTTCTGAATAAATTTCTGCAAGTGTTGTGCGAAATGCTTATAGCTTGACTATAACAAACCCAATTACATAGGACAAAGAATTAGCTTTCGAATTGTAAGCGGGATAGGGTGATCCTAAAAGAAAAGAAAGTGGGAAATAATATGGAAATCGGAATCATCATCCATTCGTTGACCGGTAATACCTTGTCTGTGGCGGAGCGTCTGCAGGAAAGGCTGGCGGCTGGCGGACACGATGTGGAAATCGAACAGCTCAAGACTGTCGGAGAAGAAAGCACCAACGAAATCAACATCGGGAACATCAAACTGAAGTCCTACCCGGATCCGCAAGCGCATGATCTGCTGATCATCGCCGGTCCGGTGAGAGGAGCTTCCGCTTCCCCTGTCCTGAAGCATTATTTTTCGCGGGTCGGCCAATTTGAGAACAAGCCTACGCTCCTGTTTGTGACTGAGTTCTTCCCTTTCCCGTGGATGGGCGGGAAAAATGCCTTGAAGCAGATGACGGCACTTTGCGATGAACACGGCGCCGACGTCATCGGCAGCGGCGTCATTAATTGGAAAAATCCTCACCGCGAAAGGCAGATCACGGATTTGCTGCAGCAGTTCAGCGATTTGGCAACGCGGATGGACCAAAAAGTAAAATAGTGCATGCGGTAAGCCATCCAGAAAGGGGCATCAATCAGATGATAACCATCTTCAATCCCGAAGAACAGAAGTGGCCAATCAAGGTGTGGCTGGAGAATGAGGAACAAATAGGCGAGGATTGTCTGCAGCAAGCGAAGAATTTGGCGAATTTGCCGTTTCTGTATCAATGGGTTGTATTGATGCCGGATACGCATTCCGGCTATGGCATGCCAATCGGGGGCGTCATCGCTGCCGAAAAGGTCATCATTCCGAATGCGGTCGGGGTGGATATCGGCTGCGGGATGAGCTTTGTCCAGACGAACGTTCCGGTAGAACGGCTGATCGAAATCGAGACGCCGAACGGGAAACTGGCCCAGGCAATCGCGGGCGACATCCTGCGGAATATTCCGACCGGCTTCGAACACCATAAGAAAAAACAGCAATGCGAATCGGTCGCCCGCTTCCTTGAGGGCATGACAACCGTGGAAAAGGAAACAATGCCGCAGGAATTGATGAAGGAACTGGACGATGCCGCCTATCAAGTCGGCACGCTCGGCAGCGGCAACCATTTCATCGAACTGCAGACGGACGATCAGGGAAAGCTTGGCATCATGCTGCATTCCGGGTCGCGCAATCTCGGCTTCAAAATCTGCCATTATTTCAACAATCTGGCCAAAGAAATCAACAGGCAGGAAGAATCGCCGATTCCCCCCGAGTGGGATTTGGCCTATTTTTCAACAGAAAGCGAACTCGGGAAACTGTATCTGCGTTGGATGAAATTGGCGATGGACTTTGCCGAAGAAAACCGCAACCAGATGATGGAGAGAGTGCTCGATATCGTCCGACTCTGGGTGAAAAAGTATGCCGGCATCAACCATGTCAACTTGTCGGATGCCGTCCATTGCCACCACAATTATGCCGCACTGGAAGAACACTATGGCAAAGAGGTTTGGGTCCACCGCAAAGGCGCCATCCGCGCCGGGACGGGCGAAATGGGCATCATTCCGGGCGCGATGGGGACCTATTCCTATCTGGTGAAAGGCAAGGGCAATCCGGAAAGCTTCCTGTCCTGTTCGCACGGAGCAGGCAGGCGCATGAGCCGTTTGGATGCTCGAGAACAGTTCAGCGTGCAGGACACTATCCTTGATTTGAGGGAATTGGGCGTCTTCCTGGCGAAAGCCAAACGGACCGACGTCGGCACTGAATCGCGCTTTGCCTACAAAGCCATCGATTTTGTGCTCTCGCAGGAACTGGATCTCGTCGAACCGGTCCGCCGCCTCAAGACCGTCGCTGTAGTCAAGGGATGAAAAGAAAAGAGGGACAAAAATGGACTTGCAGGAAAGGTACATCGCGGTCGGCCTGAAACATATCCCGCCCAACGAAAAAAATGAGGTGGAAAGTGCCATGCGCCGCATTATCGCGGATCGGCTGCAGGAACGCGGCGATCCTTCCGAAGAAACGGAACGCGAAGTGTTGAGGGGGCTGGGGAATCCAAGGCTTTTGGCGGAAAGACAGCTGAAGGACGCGCCCCATCTGATCGGACCGGAACTGTACGGCACCTACATTTTGATCGTGAAGATCGTCATGATGGTGGCAGTCATCGGCACGCTGATCGGGAATACTGTCGATTTCATCGTGAATGGCGGGGGACTGCTGGGGTATTTGGGGCAGAGTTTCGCGACCGCGCTCAGTGCGGCTATCGGTGCCTTCGGTTGGGTGACGCTCGTGTTCGCCATCATGGAAAAGACGGCGAAACAGAAAATCCTGACGGAAATCCAGGAGGACTGGAGTCTGGCTGATCTGCCCGAACAGGAAGCGCCACAGAAACCGTTCAGCAGAGTCGGGGTCATCATCGGCATCATCTTCACGGTGCTTTTCCTCGTCCTCGTCAACCAATACAGCCATCTATTGGGAGTCTACTATACGCTGGAGGGCAGCATCCAGGAAATGATTCCGATCTTGAATCAGGAAGTGTTCCGCAGTTATCTGCCTTACATCAACGGCATGTTGGTACTGCAATTGCTGTTTTCCGCCAGCAAGCTCGTTTTCAGGAAGTGGACGTATCCGGTCGCGACAGCCAATCTGATGTTGAATATCCTTTCGTTTCTGTTGTTATGGTTCATCCTTCAGGATACGGCGATTCTGAATCCAGAGCTTGTCACGGAAATAGCCAAAGCCACGGACGGGCAAAGGGTACTCAATACCGCCTTCAATTCGATCAAAGCGGTCTTCCTGTTCATCTTCCTGCTGGACTCGCTCGAAGGCTTCCACGATGCCTACAAAAACAGCAAAAAACCGGTCTGAACCGGCAAACCCTTGCTGCGGGTATGTGAAAAGCGGAGTGGATGGTCTATAATGGGAATGCAAACAAAACGGTATTCCGGGAGCGGTGACCGGTATTTTTGGAGGGAAAACTTAACAATGGAACAGACAAAAGCAAAAGAATACATCCTTTACAACGAAGGCACGAATGAATATCTGACGCGTGTCACCTTCATGGGCAGCACCGTCTACAAGACGACGACACTCGATTTGGCGATGCGTTTCTCCGAGCAGAACAAAGAAAACCTGGAGGCGATAGGAGCCGGCAACCCGGATAAGGTGCTGAATAACATTGAAGCGACGGCCTTCGGAAACGACAGCGATGTGAAGGAAACATACAGATTGTCCAATCTGAGTTTCTTGTCAATCAACGACTTGACGCCGGAAGAAAGGGCGGCCTTCGATCAGGAAATTGAAGAGGGCAAGAAGAAAGCCGCCAGGATCCATTGCTGCCGGATCGTCAACAGATAGTACAACTGGACGCAGCAAACAACAATCAAATCAGACATTATTCAGGACAAATCAGTAGGCGCATTCTTAGGTCAGGTTGCACAAGCCAGCCCCGTAAAAAGATTGCTGCTGACTTCGAATGACACTCCTCGGCGGATATTCGAGGGACGCCACCGATAAGGCAAAAAACGGGCGCTGTGCAATCCTATTGCATAGCGCCCGTTTTTTCATATTTTCTTATTTGCTTGTTGCTACTTCGACTTTTGCTGTTTTTTTGACAGTCGTTACATTGCCCATTGGCAGGACTTCTTCACCATATACTTCGTTCAGGACTTGAGCCAAAGCGCCGTAGATTGCTGAGAATCCACAGAAAATACCTTCGAAACCAGCGATTCTTGAAATCATTTCATTGCCTGTGAAATCTCCCAAAGCCAGCAGGAAGAAAAGCAAAGTCAAAGAGCCGAAGACGATCTGCAGGTTTTTGCTGATGCGCAACGTCCCGACGAACATACCCAATGTGAACAGTCCCCACATGAACAGATAAGCAGCCATCGCTTGAGCTGATGCCGCTTCACCCATGCCAAGGCCAGGCATAACGATTGTTCCGACAAGGGAAAGCCAGAAGAAGCCGTAAGAAGTGAAGGCAGTTGCGCCGAAAGTGTTGTTCTTCTTGAATTCCATGATGCCGGCAATGACTTGCGCCATACCGCCGAAGAAAATACCCATAGCTAAAATCATTGTGTTCATCGGGAAGAAACCTGCATTGTGAATATTCAACAATACAGTAGTCATACCGAATCCCAACAGGCCAAGCGGCGCTGGATTAGCGGTGAATTCTTTCAAGCTGACGATCGTGTTGTTCTGTGTGTTTGTTGCGTTTTTCATTAGTAGTTCGTTCTCCTTTGATTTCAAATCAGAAAATAATGTCAGGGTGATTATATCCATATTGCTTGCTGCCGTCAATCTGTTTCGTTGGAAGTACACCAAAAGTTCATTTTTGATGCGACGTCAAGTACTTCTGGATATAAGCGTTATTTCTATATAAGAGCTGTGAAGAAGTGATTCTGCAGAGAAAATAATAAAACAATTTTGAGAGATTTTGAAAGGATGGAATAGAAAATGATGGAGATAAAAAAAATCATTGCAGTAGCTGGGGTCTTGCTCGGGACTGCCGGAGTTGTGCATGCCTATCTGCGAAAGGCGCCTTCCAAAGCCACCAGGGAATTCACCGATTTGGCGGAGGATTTGTTGAAGGAGACGGAGCTGGCAAAGGGGAGCTTCACGGAAGCGGATATTGCGACGCTGCCGGGCCCTGTCCGACGCCACCTGCGCCGTTGTGGTTATCTCGGAAAACCCAAAATGGCCTGCATGAAGGGAGTTTTTCCGGATGTAGACTTTTCACTCGGAAAGGGGAAAAAGACCATCAAGATTGCTTATACGCAATATAATTTTGTGGACGGTCCCGACCGCATCGCCTACATCGACAGTTCCATATACGGCGTACCCTTCGAAGGTGTGGATGCCTATATCGACGGAAAAGGCTCCATGAAAGGAATCATCGGAAAAAAAATCACCCTCTTCGATATTGACGGAGAAGCGATGGATAAGGCCAGCTTGGTGACGTTCCTGTCCGAATGCCTCTTCGTCCCGAATGCGGCCCTTCAGGACTACATCCGTTGGGAAGCAATCGATGCACATCATGCCAAAGCGGTGATCACGGCGCACGGAATCAGTGCGGAAGGTGTCTTCACGTTCAATGAAGATGATGAGATGATTGCCTTCACGACCGATGACCGGGAAGCCACGACGATGGATGGGAAAAGCGAAAAAATAAGATGGTCAGCCCTCTGCGGGGGGTACAAGGAAATCAACGGCATCCGCCAACCGACGGAGCTGAAGGCGGTCTGGCACTATGACGATGGGGACTTCACTTATTTTGATACGAAAGCTGCAATGATGAGCTATGACAAAATAAATAATCGGCAGGAAAGGAATCAATGATGCAACGGCCCTGAAGGTTGCACATGTCTCGATGGTCCTGTATCTGCTTTTCTGGGCTGTCGTCACCGTCTTTGCGCGGAGAGGGTGAATCATGGAACTGGGGGATCTGCTCAGGACCTATCTGAAAGATATTTAGGAGGTGAAGTTATGCGTTGGACGTCCTTGTTGCGGGTGTACCTGACCCGCTCATTCAAACCTTTCGTATTTGAAGGAACCCATGAGAATACGTTGGATTTTGAAAAATTGGATGACTTGGGGCTGTATGTGCATATCCCGTTTTGCCGTTCGTTGTGCAGTTTCTGCCCTTATTGCAAGGTGGTCCACAATAAACCGCAGGCGGATGCCTATAAGATTGCGCTGCTGAAGGAAATCGATCTTGTCTGCAAGGGAATGTCCGGGGAAAAACAGGCGACCAGTCTTTATTTCGGCGGAGGGACACCGGCCATGATGTTGGATGATCTGAAGGACATCATCGCGAAGCTGAAAGAGTATTTTATAATAACAGGCGGAATCGGCGTGGAACTGCACCCCAGCGACATCACCGAAAGGAATCTGCAGAAACTTAGGGAGGCTGGGGTGACGATGTTGAGCATCGGCATCCAATCCTTCCAGGAAGAATGCTTACGGAAAATCGGGAGAAGAAACGATTCTTTCGTCGAAAAGATCCGTTTGGTGAGAAGCAGTGGCTTCGATGTGGTCGATGTGGACCTGATATTTGCCATCCCGGGTCAGACCGACGCGATTCTCGCGAATGACATCCATACGGCCTTCGCCAGTGGAGCGACGCAAGTTTCGACTTATCCCTTCATCGACTTCACTTTCGCCGACAATGCCTACAAGCCTATGAGCGAAGAAGTGAAACGCGAGATGTTGGAGCATATGACGGATTACTGCCACGCAAACGGCATCGAACGGACATCGGTCTGGACATTCGCGCAGCGGCAAACCGAAAAATATTCTTCCGTCACGCGGGATGCCTTTCTCGGATTCGGTGTTTCCGCAACCACGCTACTGAAGGACATCTTCAAGATCAATACGTTTTCGATTCCCGAATACATCAAGCGGGTCGAGGGCGATGCTTTGCCGACGTCCTTGACGCTTCATTTCACCAAGAGGCAACGGGCGGTCTATTACTTGTTCTGGAGCGCCTATGCGATGCGGATTGATGCGGACAGGTTCGAGGAACTCATCGGTACCCCCTTGAACCGGATGTTCGGACTGGAACTGTTCTTGGCTACGAAATTGGGCTACCTCAGGAAGAATGGACACATCTACGAACTGACCGATAAGGCCGCTTACCTCTATCATGATGTCGAACAGGCCTATACGACAGCCTACATCGATAAGATGTGGCACATTTCAAGACTACAGCCTTTCCCTGAAAAGATCATCCTGAAATAGAAAATAGAAAAGCGGAACGGGTTCGTTCAGCCCTGAAAGAAATTTAGGAAATTTGGCCTCGCAACGTTCCCTGTGGTCACCTTATACTGGGGCTCTAAGGGATGAATCCCTAAGAGTCCCATGCAAATGAGCATCGTAGAGCGCAATGGGTCAGATTTATCTAATTTCCGAAGGGCTAACCCGTGAAGCTAGCCATCATTTTTGGATGTACTTTCGGATTCAAAATATCTTACACATTCCTTCAACGTCAAAAGGCTGATTCCGATCGGGAATCAGCCTTTTGGGCATAAATCAATTTTCCTCAGTACGCATCATCAGCACGCCTCCGATGATGAAGAGGAGGGAAATGCTAGCAAGCCCATTGCGCGAGTCGCCGGTCAATTGGCTTGTGAGCGCATAGAGCACCGGGCCCATGATGGCAGCGAATTTGCCGAGGATATTGTAGAAACCGAAATATTCGTTGGCGTTCTCCTTCGGCACGAGTTTGGCGAAATAGGAACGTGAGAGTGCCTGGATACCGCCTTGAGAAGTGGCGACCAGCGTAGCAAGAATCCAAAATTCAATGGCGGTAGTCATGCGGAAAGCCAACAGACAAACAAACAGATAAATGCAAATACCTACCAGAATCATCTTCTTGCTGCCGAAACGCTGGGCCAATTTCCCGTAAAGGATCGTAAAAGGGAAGGACAGGATCGGGATGACCAGCACGGCGACCATCAGCATATCGGACACAATCCCGATACTGTCACCGAAGACAGCGGCCATGTGGATGATCGTGTTCAACCCATCGATGTAAAAGAAATAGGCAATCAGGAACAGGAACATCTTTTTGTGACTGCGGATCTGGTGCAGCGTTTTCGAAAGTCTGGCGAAACTGTCATGGATGATGTGCTCGCTGGCCGGGACAAAATAGCGCTGTTTCACATTGCGCAGCATCGGAATCGTGAAGGCAATCCACCAAAAAGCGGTAAACAGGAAGGATGCTTTGATGGCAGTCGTCCTAGGAATGCCGATCCCCTCTCCGAACATGATCAGCAGTATCGAAAGCACAAACGGTATCGTGCTGCCTCCGATGTAACCCATCGCGAATCCGTAAGTGGAGACGCGGTCCATCCGTTCCTCGGTCGCGACATCCACCAAAAAAGCATCGTAGAAAATGTTCGCCCCCGAAAAACCGATTGTCGTGAGCATGTAGAAAGCGAGCAGCAGGCGCCAATCATCCGTGAAGCTGAGCGCGGCGGTTGCGGCAACGCCAATCAGGAAGAAACTTTTGAACAGCCGCATTTTCCATTTCGGATAATCACCGATCGTCCCGAGGATCGGGGCGAATAATGCGATAGCCAAAGTCGCGGCAGAGGTCGCATAGCCCCAATAAGAATCCGCCAAGTTTGGGGCAATCCCTTCCCCGGTCGTAATCGATTTATAGAAAAGCGGCAGAATGACCGAGGAGATTATGACAGAATAGGCGGAATTGGCCCAATCGTACATGATCCAACTTTTTTCCTGCAACGAAAAACTTTTCAGCATGGCTTCCGCCTCCATTCTTAAATGTGATAACGTTCTCATTTGTCTTTAATATATTTATATCAGTTGTCGAGAGATAGCACAAGCCTCAAAGCATTCGAGCATCCTATCTTTTCTCGAAAAAAGAAAATCATGGTAAAATTCAGCTATAGAGAACAGAATGGGGGAAGGGGAATCATGGGCAAATATGAGCGTCCGGAATATACAGTACTGCTATCCGAGGAGCCATTCGAGTTGCGGGAATATCTGGATTTCTACATCGTAGAATACGACAATGCCGCTGATCCGGATGTGGATAGCGGGTTCGGCACCTTGTTCCGCTATATTTCAAAAGACAATCAGGCGAACCGAAAAATCAGCATGACCGTGCCGGTAATCCAGGAGCTTTCGGATGACCGCACGAAGATGGCGTTTGTTGTACCGAAAGCGGAATGGGAGGATATTCCGCAGCCCAACAGTCCTGCGTTGACCGTCAAAAAATTCGCCAGCGGTCTTTTTGCGGTTATCCAGTACGGCGGGTATTCGAATGACCGCAAAGAAATGGAGATGCTCGAGAAGTTGACGCAATGGCTCCAACAGAAAAAATACCAGCCTGCTTCGAATTATATGTTGGCGTCATTCAACGCGCCGTTCGTGCCGTCGATTTTCCGGCATAATGAAATCATGGTGCGGATAGTGCCGGATCAACAAAACTATGAGTAAATACTGGACATTTCGGCGTTCCTTTTGTATCGTATCGGGGAACACACTCAGCAAAAAGGAGCTTAATGAATGAAAAATTTAAAAAGCGGCTTGAAGGGCTTGTTCGCTTTGTTGGCGATCATTCTGGCGGTATCGGTCAATGGGATTGATTCGCTTTTCGAGGATCAGACACCTGATTCTTCGATCAGCATCGCCGCCAACAGCTCGCAAGCAATTGAAGAAGGTACCCAAGATGCTATCCCGAAAAGTGAGCCGCAGGAATCGGCCGAAATAATAACCAGCAGCGGTGTCACGGAAGGGCAGTCCTATTCCACGAAAGACGAAGTGGCGGCCTACATCCACCAGTTCAATGAGTTGCCGCCCAACTATCTGACGAAGGACGAAGCCGAGAATTTGGGTTGGGACAACGCCGAAGGCAACTTGTGGGAAGTCACGGATGGGATGTCCATCGGCGGTGATTTCTTCGGCAATCGCGAGGGCTTGCTTCCGAAGAAATCGGGCAGGACCTATTACGAGGCCGACATCGATTATGAAGGTGGCTACCGGGGAGCGGAGCGCATCGTGTACTCGAATGATGGACTGATTTTTTACACGGATGATCATTACGAATCGTTCGAACAGTTGTACGGGGAGGGGGATTGATTGAAGATGGAAATCATCCGTTTGGAAGCCGGGAAAATGACCGACCGGAAAGCAACGCATGCTTATCTGAAAAAGAAATTGCACCTCCCCGAATATTACGGCAACAATCTCGATGCTTTGTGGGATTGTCTGAGGACCGATTTTTCCGGGAAAATGATCATCCTGGAAGATCCACAAACCGTTCAAAACCAACTCGGCGACTATGGAAACTCTTTGGTCCGCCTGTTCAAGGAAGTAGCAACGGCGAACTCCGACATCCGTTTTATTCTGGCTTATCCGCTCCAAAGTTGAACGTTGTAATAAGCTAGACAATGTCCGATTGTCAACCAAAAAATGAGACTGCAAGCAAAAAAGACGATTCGTCCAGAATCGTCTTTTTTGCGTTTTCCTCCCATTTCCGAACGAAAACATCTTTATTTGATTGTCAACCAAGCGTATAGTTGACTGTATAGGGTAGACAAGTAAATGAGGTGATCAGATGCAAAAAAGGGAAGTCAAAGTGTATATCGCTGTCAGTTTGGATGGCTACATCGCGCATTCGGACGGGAATATCGAGTGGCTAGACAGCGTCGCCAGACCGGATGAAGATTATGGTTATGCTGCTTTTATCGAAACGATCGATACAGTCATCATGGGACGGAAGACCTACGAAAAGGTGTTGTCCTTCGGTGGGGATTTCCCCCATGCAGGCAGGGATTGTTATGTCCTTTCCCGGACCGAGCGCGCTCCTGATGGTCAGGTCCGTTTTTTCAGCGGCCCGGTAGAGGAACTGTTGAACCAGTTCCGGAGCAGACCCGGCAAGGACATCTTTATCGATGGCGGTTCTGAAGCGATCGACCAGTTCCGTGAAAAAGGACTGATCGACAGTTATACCGTATCCATCCTCCCGATTCTGCTCGGCGAAGGGATTCCGCTGTTCAAAGAAAGCAAGAAGGAGCTGCCTTTGAAACTGGTGAAAGCAATCCCGTTCGATTCCGGTTTGGTGCAGCTCACCTACGAACCGATCGACGAATAAGAACTCAAACGCTCAAACATACTTGCTGCCTTCACGGATGCTCAGGTTGGACAGGCCGTCCTCATGGGCGGAAAGGAAGGCGCGCACCCAATCGGGATTCGTTTTGCTGAAGTCGCGCAGGCTCCAACCGATGGCTTTATTGATGAAGAATTCCTTTTGATTCAGGTTATTCTTGATGATTTCAGCCAGCAGGGAGGTATCAGTCTTTTCCTTGAAACCGAGCTGGTGATCGATGGCGACGCGCCGCAGCCAGATGTTGTCTTCAACGCTCCATTCCAGCAAAATCGGCTTGCATTCCGGATAACGTTGGACAATCGATCCAACAACTCCATCTAAACCATCTACGGTATCCCACCAAGATTTTGTCTGGATATATTGCTTCAGTTTCGGTAAGTCTTCCGGACTGAGGAGATTTTGGATCGCCAAAAGATAATCGACGCCTGCATACTGGAATTCACGTTCATCTCGCTCGAAGCACAAATCGACGAAATCGAAGTCGACGTTTTTATCTTTTTTTGCAGTCGTAAGAAATTTTTTATAGGCTGCTTTCCGCGGACCCGTTGAAATACCCAGGAACGGGAATTGATTCCGCATATAGGCCGACATCTGGGGGGCGCGTGCTTCATCGCGCAAGGCCAGCAAAGATTCAAAAATGCCATCATACCACATGGTGTTAACCTGCCTTTCTTAGGGGGATGCAATTCATAAGTCATTCATCATGATTACTTTAGAATAGTTTCCGGGAAAGTGCAATCATGACCCAAAGGAGGATACTATGGAAAAAAACAGAAAGTTCAACTGGACACGTAACGTGCTGATCGGAGTCGCTTTGCTGATAGCAATTGTGGCAGGTACTTTCTTTTGGTACGTAAACGATTACTATGAAGCGACAGCGATTGCGATTGAAGCGCTGCAGTCGGATGGAACGGTCACCGTTAGCGAAACCGATGACACGATTACCTTTGCGCCGAGTGGAGTAAATCCGGAGGAAGGCATCATCTTTTATCCGGGCGGAAAAGTAGAAGCAGAAGCCTATGCGCCTTTGTTGCGCAGCTTGGCCGATGTGGACTTGTTGGTGGTTATTGCCAAAATGCCTTTCCATTTGGCGGTCTTTGATGCGGACGCGGCGGAAGCGATCATGGCACAGGACGAAAAAGTTGAAGATTGGTATCTCGCCGGTCATTCCCTTGGCGGGGTCATGGCTGCCGGTTTTGCGGCTGACCAAGCTGATGCAGTCGCCGGCCTGATTCTCTTGGCAGCCTATCCGGCAAGTGACTTGAACGATGCGCCGTTTCCGGTCCTTTCCATCTATGGTTCGGAAGATGGAGTTCTGAACCGGGAAAGCTACAAAGAAGCGCAAGGGAAGCTGCCGGTTGACTATACGGAAATCGTGCTGGATGGGGGAAATCACGGCCAATTCGGCGATTATGGCTTGCAGAAGGGCGATGGGACGGCATCCATCAGCGCCGAACAGCAGCACCAACAGACGGTTGAAGCCATCACAGCATTCATCGAAAACAACCGCCAGTACTAGTGCAGCGGATCCAAAAATAAGTCTGATTACATGAAGGGAAGAAGAACATGACAGAAATAACGATGGCGAAAATGAGCCAATTATCAGAAACACAAAAAGAAGAGGTCAAAAAAATTTTCGTTTCCAGCTACTATAAGGATATGAAGGTGCTGCATCGCGATACTGAGCGCTTACTTGGCGGATTCCGCAGACTGCTGCAGGAGGACCTGATCCGGGTCGCGATGGACGGCGAGCGACCAGTCGCGATGGTGGGTTGTTCGACCAACCAGCGCCGTGCCATGGAAGTGAATAAAGAGGATTTTTTGGCTAATTTCGGGTTCATCTGGGGACACGTCGGTTATTTCAGTTTTCGCAAAGAATACGGCGAGCCACTGGCCATCGACGATGACACGCTCTATTTTGAATGCGTGGCGACGAATGAGGCAGACCGGCGTCAAGGAGTTGCCGGACAGATGCTGCTCAATCTGATCGAAACGGAACCTTACGAAACCTTCGCCTTGGATGTCGTCGACAGTAACGGACGGGCTCAAAGTGTTTACGAAAGGATTGGCTTCCGCGAAGTGCATCGCAAAAAATCCTGGATCGGAAAAATTTTCATGGATTACTCGGAAAGCATCTGGATGAGCCGTCCGAAGCATTTGCCGAATCCATCGGAATGATGAGGAAGTCAAAAATTCAATTAGACAAACAGGGCCGGCTTTGATATAGTAATACAGATAGTAATCACATTCATTGATGAAGAAAGTACTTCGAGCAATGTTCACAGCGAGCGGGGAAGGTGGAAGCCCGCAACGGAGTGAAGAAGGAAACGCACTTCAGAGAAAATGACTTGAAAACAGGCGCGGTCCTCTGTTCAACGGACGGATCGGGAAAGAGTCTGCGAGTAGCGTCGTTCGGTTTAGCCCCGTTAACGGTTCAAAAGGATAAACTAATCAGAGCCCATCTGTGTTGCTTTATCGAATTAGAGTGGTACCACGGATGTTCGTCTCTATTTTGCCAGGGCAGAATAGGGGCTTTTTTTATCGTTATCGCAGATTTGCAGTACCTACTGGAAGATAAGTGATCCATTCACCTTGTGGATAGGCAGAGGCATATAATAAAGGAGCAGAAAAATATGGACTATAAAAAGATTGTTGCTGAAGAGATTCAAAAGCTGGTATCGGAGCATTTAACTTACGACCAAGTGTACCAATTGCTGGAAGTACCTAAATATACAGAACACGGGGACGTTGCATTTCCGGCATTCGCACTGGCGAAAGCACTGCGCAAAGCACCGCAAGCAATCGCGGGAGATTTGGCGGCACAACTGAACCATCCTTACATTGCGAAGGTAGAAGCAGTAGGCCCGTACGTCAACCTTTTCCTTGAAAAAGCAGCCGTTACAAATGCAGTCCTGCATGAAATTGCTGCCGAGAAGCATGCATTCGGAACAGCCGATATCGGCAAAGGCGGCAATGTTCCGATCGATATGTCCTCGCCGAATATCGCGAAACCGATCTCGATGGGCCATTTGCGTTCAACAGTAATCGGAAATTCTTTGGCCAATATCATGAAGAAAGTCGGCTTCAACCCAATCAAAATTAACCACTTGGGCGACTGGGGAACCCAATTCGGCAAGCTGATCGTGGCCTACAAATTGTGGGGCAACGAAGAGAAAGTCAAAGCTGAACCGATCAATGAATTGCTGACTCTTTACGTGCGTTTCCATTCAGAAGCAGAAACAGACGATACTTTGAACGACGAAGCCCGCGCTTGGTTCAAGAAATTGGAAGACGGCGATGCAGAAGCTATGCATCTTTGGGAGTGGTTCCGCTCCGAATCGCTGCAGGAATTCATGAAAATCTATGATATGTTGGGAATCACGTTCGATTCCTTCAACGGCGAAGCTTTCTACAACGACAAGATGGATGAAGTCGTTGAGCTGCTGGACAAAGCCGGCATCCTGACCCAGGACCGCGGTGCAACCATCGTCGATCTGGAAAAATACAATCTGAATCCGGCTTTGATCAAGAAATCGGACGGCGCAACGCTGTACATCACCCGCGACTTGGCTGCGGCGATCTACCGCAAACGCAACTATGATTTTGCGATGTCCTTGTACGCAGTCGGCAATGAGCAAAGCAACCATTTCAAACAACTGAAAGCCGTTCTGAAAGAACTCGGCTATGATTGGGCAGAAAACATGCACCACATCCCATTCGGTCTGATCACACAAGGCGGCAAAAAATTGTCGACGCGCCAAGGGAAAGTCATCCTACTTGAGGAAGTCCTGAATGAAGCGACCGAGCTTTCCTTGAAACAGATCAACGAGAAGAATCCGACATTGGAAAATAAAGAAGAAGTCGCCAAAGCAGTCGGCATCGGTGCCGTCGTTTTCCACGACCTGAAAAATGACCGTCTGAACAATTTCGACTTCGATTTGGAAGAAGTCGTGCAATTCGAAGGCGAAACAGGCCCATACGTACAATATACAAACGCACGTGGCTTGAGCATCCTGCGCAAAGCGGCAGTTGAACTGGACACGACCGAAGCTGCTGATCTTGGTTTGGATGATGCGTACGCATGGGAAGTCGTGAAACTGTTGAATAGTTTCCCTGAAATCATCCAACAAGCCTACGAAAAATTCGAGCCATCCGTGATCGCGAAATACACGCTCCACTTGTCCCAAGCATTCAATAAATACTACGGCAACACAAAAGTGCTGGTAGAAGACGACCAACGCAATGCCCGCTTGGCATTAGTCCAATCCGTAGCCACAATCCTGCAAGAAGGCCTAAGACTCCTAGGAGTCCAATCCCCAGAAAAAATGTAGGATACGATGAATTGCGGTAGGGGGTGAGCACTAAGGGGACAAACACAAAGCGGACGTTTTTTGTCCGCGTGGGGTTGTCAACTTAGGCGGAACCCCCTGCAATTCAGAGTTCGACTAAGTAGAGCGAGATGAATCCCGCTCTAGGAATCGAGCACTAACGAAATTTAGGAACAGCCAGCCCGGTTTTGGCTGGATGGGCCTAAATAGCGTTAGGCGGAGATTACTGGGATTCAGAACGCGTTTGCGTAGGATACGATGAATTGCGGTAGGGGGTGAGCACTAAGAGGACATTACGAGAACGGCCGCTTTTTGGCCGTGACGTAATGTCAACTTAGGCGGAACCCCCTGCAATTCAGAGTTCGACTATGTAGAGCGAGATGAAAACCAAAACCGCCTAAAATTATGCACATAGTTTTAGGTTTTTTGAATTTTTCGAAACAAAAACAACAGAAGGAAGGGATAACCTGTGGATATCTACAGGAAGCTCATGGCTGATGAACGCGTAGTCTACCTAATGAAAGGAACACTTGTAGGTTTATCAGCCGGCTTTATTGTCAGCCTTTTCAGGTTAGGAATAGAATTTATTTTAGAAAGCGTAGTCGAAAGCTATCATTATATGCAGGAACAACCAATCTGGCTTATTCCTTGGGTGTTTTTTTCATTGGCAGCCGCGCTAATCGTAGGAAAACTTGTCAAAAGCGAACCCAACATCAAGGGCAGCGGCATTCCGCAAGTGGAGGGGCAAGTACAAGGAATTATTAGCCTTAACTGGTGGCCGGTGCTCTGGAAAAAATTTATCGGGGGTCTGCTGGCGATCGGCTCCGGCCTTTTCTTGGGCAGAGAGGGCCCTTCCATCCAATTGGGATCCGCAGTGGGACAAGGTGTCAGCAGTCTCACAAAAGGGGATGATGTCGAGGAGAAAATTTTGCTTTCGAGCGGTGCCGGCGCTGGTTTGGCTGCAGCTTTCAATGCTCCTTTGGCTGGCTTGATGTTTGTCCTCGAGGAAGTCCACCATAATTTTTCCCCTTTGCTTGCCATCACTACTTTCTCCTCCGCGCTTGTGGCAAATTTCGTGTCCTTGAACATCTTCGGTTTGACCCCAGCGCTGAACATCGGCATGATGAACACAATCCCGATCGCCTACTATGGCTTGGTCATTGGGTTGGGTATCTTTTTGGGATTGAATGGCTGGCTCTACACAAAAGTGGTCTTGTTATTGCCGAAACTGTACAGCAAGCTTCCATTCATCTCGGATAGTTATAACGCAATCTTGCCATTCGTTCTGGTCATCCCGATCGGCTATTTTCTTCCCCAAGTCATCGGAGGAGGCAGCGAGCTGATTCTGCATTTGAGCAATTGGCAACTCTCCTTGGGGATGTTGATTGGTTTATGGGTTTTGCGTTTTGTATTTTCGATGGCCTCCTACGGTGCGAACGTTCCTGGAGGCATCTTTCTGCCGATCTTATCGTTGGGGGCAATCTTAGGCGCCATCTACGGAAAAGCGGCTTTGGCTCTGATTTCGTTCGATCCGCAATATTTGCCGCATTTCATCATTTTTGCGATGGCGGGTTATTTCACAGCAATCGGAAAAGCACCTTTGACTGCCATCATTTTGGTGACGGAGATGGTCGGCGGGATGAATCAGTTGATGCCTCTAGCCATTTGTTCATTCAGCGCCTTTGTCACCGCCGATTTGTTGGGGGTGGACCCCATCTACGAAAGCCTTTTGGAAAGGCTAATCGCTTCGCATGATAGCAGGCGCAACGGCAAAAAATATCTGTTTGATCTACCGGTCAGAGCCGAAAGTCATTTTTCAGGAAAAAAAATCCGTGAGGTACGGTGGCCTGAGGATGTATTGGTGACATCGATCCGCAGAGGCCAACAGAATGTGGTGGCAACCGGGAAAACCGTTATGCATACGGGAGATGTGCTGCATGTCTTAACGGATCAGGGACTGGCCAAGACTGTTCAAGAAGAACTGAGGCAATTGGAAAAGAGGCAACTTTTCAACACTTGATGCATCAAGACGTTTTTTTTCTGAAAAGTGTGCTATCCTTATATTGAAGTTTTCTAAAGTCGGTGTAGCATAAGCTTTGATAGAGGGGGTTCTGTAAATGGGAAGAATTTCAGAAATCACATTGACCAATCAGCCGGAGCAGCGCATCATTTCCATCAAAACGGAAACGACGCTGAAAAATATGCAAATGAAGATAGAAGACTGCCGGGAAAAAATCCTGACCTATCTGAATTTGTTGGAAGAACTGCCTTCAGGTCCCTGTTTCACGATTTATTACTCATTCACGAAACAAAATGTTGAAATCGAGGTAGGTTATCCAATCGCAAAAATGCTGCCCTCGCAGGATGATATCCGCATGTCCGTCATTCCGGCAGGGAAACGCGTATCCTGCCTGCATATCGGTCCCTATAATGAAATTCCGAAAATTTACCAGGAAATGGATCAGTGGCTGGAGTTCCATGATTTCGAAACGAATGGCATCTCTTATGAGACCTACTACAATGGCGAAGGTTACACTCCACAGGAGTACTTGACCAAAATCGAATTGCCCATCCAAGAGGCAGATGAAAAATTAAAAATTATAGCTACAAAAAGGCGAGCCGTCGAATAGACGGCTCCACTTTTTTGGAAAGGAAACAATATGCAACAAAATAAACAGCCAGCAATGGCAGAAAACAAGATGGGTGTCATGCCCGTAAACAAATTATTGATCTCCATGTCCGTTCCGATGATGATCTCCATGTTGGTGCAAGCTTTATACAATGTCGTCGACAGCATCTTTGTGGCCCAGATCAGCGAAAAAGCCCTGACTGCCGTATCATTGGCCTTCCCGGTGCAGAACTTGATGATCGCTTTGGCGGTCGGGACCGGAGTCGGGATCAATGCGTTGGTTTCCAGACGCCTCGGCGAAAAAAATTACGAGGCCGCAAACAGCACGGCCGATAACGGTATTTTCCTGAATGCTGTGCATTTCCTGCTGTTTTTGGCGTTGGGCCTATTCTTCATTCCGCTCTATTTCTCCTTTCAGACGAAGGATGCAGAAATCATCGCCTACGGAATCGACTACCTGCAAGTAATCAGCGTCTTCTCATTCGGGATTTTTATGCAGGTCAGCATGGAACGCTTGCTTCAATCGACCGGCAGAACGTTGTACACGATGACGACCCAAGCAACCGGAGCGATTTTGAACATCATTTTGGATCCGATCTTCATCTTTGGTTGGTTAGGGGTTCCGGCGATGGGGACAAGGGGCGCTGCGATCGCAACGGTTATCGGACAGATAGCCGCGGCTTCACTGGCATTTTTTTTCAACGTTCGCTTCAATAAGGAAATCACTTTATCGTTCAAAGGGTTCCGCCCGGATATGCAAACGATCAAGAAAATCTATTCCATCGGGGGGCCTTCGATTTTGATGCAAGCTGTAGGTTCCTTCCTGAATTTGAGCCTGAACAACATCCTGATCCGTTTCACCCCTACTGCGACCGCTGTCTTCGGTGTCTACTTCAAGCTGCAGAGTTTCATCTTCATGCCGGTTTTCGGTCTGAACAATGGGATGGTTCCGATCATCGCCTACAACTTTGGTGCCAATCAAAAAGAACGGATCAAGCAGACCATCAGCTTGTCTAAAAGATATGCGACGGCGATCATGTTCATCGGCGCTGCCCTTTTCTTGGTTATGCCCGGCACACTTCTGCAATTGTTCAATGCATCTGCTGAAATGCTGGAAATCGGCATCCCGGCTTTGCGGATCATCAGCCTCTGCTACGTTGCTGCAGGCTACAACATCGTTTCCGGTTCAGTGTACCAAGCCTTCGGGAGAGGCGGCCTGAGTCTATGGGTCTCGCTTATCCGTCAGGTCGTGGTGCTGCTGCCGGCAGCCTATCTGCTTTCTTTGATGGGGAACGTTGCGCTGGTCTGGTGGGCGTTTCCGATTGCGGAAGTCTTTGCTTTTGTCATGAGCATTTATTTCAACAAAAAAATCGATAAAGAAGTCATTGCCAACATCTACCCGCACACAATTGCAGATGTTGCGACAGAAAAATAAAAAAAGTGAAAGCCTTGCAGAGCCGTGTCGTGGTGCTGCAGGGCTTTTTAATGGATTTTCGGGATCTGGTGTTTTCGTTTCCGGATAAGTGTCCGGCTTTACTTTTATTCTCCGGAATCCTAAAATGAAAGGGACAGAAAGATGGTTGGTACCAGAACGGAGGGTTTTCAGTGAAAATCGGAATCATCGGAGCGACAGGCAGACAAGGCAGGTTGATATTGGAGGAAGCGCATGCCCGTGGACATGAGGTGACCGCCATCATCCGGAACCCCGCCAAGCTCGAAGACACAGCGATAGCCATATTGGAGCGGGATATTTTCGATGTGCAGGTGGAAGATCTGAGAGGGTTCGATGTGATTGTGGACGCATTCAATGCGCCGGCGGGGATGGAAGAGGAGCATGTCACCTCGCTACAGTCCTTAATCGATGAACTGGAGCACCTGCCGGAAACGCGTTTGATTGTCGTAGGTGGTGCCGGCAGCCTTTACGCGGATCCCGGGAAAACGATCCGGGTAATGGAAACGGCCAATTTTCCCGAGGCTTTCAAACCAACTGCAACGAATATGGCCAAAGCACTCAACATTCTGAAGGAAAGCAAGGTCAATTGGTCTTATCTATCGCCATCCGCTTATTTTGACCCGAACGGCAACCGGACCGGGAAATACGCAGAAGGGGCTGAAACGCTGCTGCTGAACAGCGAAGACGAGAGTTACATCAGTTACGCGGATTATGCGATTGCGCTTGTGGATGAAATCGAAAGACAACGGCATCTGAGGCAACGCTACACAGTCGTCGGCGAACGGCAGTGAGTCCTGTAGCTGACAGTCATGACAGACGAAGATCAGGAGGGAAACTCATGGAATCATCGGATTTGATCATCGATTTTCACAAAAATAACCCGCGCCAAGGCCCCGGTAGCCAACAGAGCACCATCAAAGCCCTGCAATTTCTGCCGCAATTGACCCTGCAGGCGCAATTGCTGGACATAGGCTGCGGAACCGGCGCACAGACGATGGTGCTGAGCGAACAGACGCCGGCCCACATCACTGCAGTCGACAGCAGCAAGGAGTTTTTGAGCATACTCAAGCACAAAGCCCTGCAGCAAGGCATCACGAACCGCTTGACGGTCAAGCAAATGGATATGGAACAGCTTGCTTTCGCTCCCGAATCTTTGGACGTCATCTGGGCGGAAGGTGCCATCTACAACATCGGTTTTTCCAGAGGCATCCGGGAATGGCGGCCGCTGCTGAAAAAGGACGGGTATTTGGTCGCCTCCGAAATCTCTTGGCTGACGCCGGAACGGCCGCAGCTTGTGGATAAGTATTGGACCGAAGTTTATCCGGAAATGGGGACGATCGCCGAAAAGATTGCCCAAACGGAGGATGCAGGCTACATTCCGGTGGCGCATTTCGTTCTGCCCGAATCGGACTGGACTGCCCACTACTACCATTATTACGAAACCAATGAAGCGGCATTCCTGGAAAGGCATGGCCACAGCGAGGACGCAAAAGCTTTAGTGGAAGAGAACCGTCAGGAGATGAAGCATTTCGAAAAATACAGTGCTTACTACAACTATGTCTTCTACATTATGCAGAAAAGATAAAAAAATCGAGGAGCCTTGTCCGATGATGGACAGGCACCTCGATTTTTTACTTGGTCAGGAAAGTCTTGTAGGTGCGGTCAATGAAGGTGGCTCCGATCGGCGCGGTGAGAATGATCGCCAAGACGGCGACACTCAAAATGATGCTGCCCGCTTCGACTCCGGCAGCTAAAGGAATGGATCCGATGGCCGCTTGGACCGTTGCTTTCGGCGTGTAAGCCATCGCTGAGAAGATGCGTTCCTTTGTGTTCAGGTTTGTGCCTGAAACCGCCAGAAAAACCGCCAGCATCCGGAAAAACAAAGCGCCGAAGATCAAGGCGACGGCCGCGAAACCGGCGCCGCCCAAGGCCGTGATATCTACGGCCGCACCTACCAATACGAACAGGAAGACTTCTGCTGCAGACCAGATCTTGGAAAATTTATCATTGAGACGTTTGGCCAATTCCGGACGTTTTTTCAGTAATGTTGCTCCGACGGCCATAACGCCCAGCAGTCCGGAGAACGGAATGAATTTGGCAAAGGCATCCTCCACCGTAACCAGCAGAAAGCAAGCACTCAGCACGAGCATGACTTTCATCGTATCGCGGATATGGAACGTCCGGAAGATAAATACCAGACCCAGACCCACCAACAGACCCCCGAGCAGGCCCAACGCAATCGAAACCGGAACGGAAAGCAGCGTAATTGCCTGGAAACCGCTGCCTGTGTACATACCCATAAACGAGGTGAACAGGACGATGACATAGACGTCATCGACGGATGCGCCCGCCAGAATCATCTGCGGAATCCCTTTAGTTTTGCCGTAGCCGCTCTCGATCAACATGATCATGCGCGGGACGACAACAGCCGGCGAAACAGCTCCAAGGACAGCCCCGAGGATGGCAGCCTCCAGTAAAGTGATGCCCAACAATTTCGGGGCCAAGAGCGTGACCGCCAGGATTTCAAATGTTGCAGGCAAAAAAGTCATCAGTACAGCAGGACGGCCGATTTTTTTGAGATCGCCCAAATCCATGGTCAAACCTGCGCGCACGAGAATGACAATCAGAGCGATTTTGCGGATGTCCGCCGAAATGGCCAGCAATTCCGGCGCCATCAGGTCCGTTCCATAGGGACCCAAGAGGATGCCGGTCAAAATCAATCCCAACAAGCCGGGCAGTTGGAACCGGGTGAAGAGCGAACTGAGAAGAAAACCAAGGATAAGAATTAGCGCGATACTGTATATCAAAAGCTGCACCTCCAAATTTTTGCCACTAAAAAAGCCGAAGACAGACTGCGCCTATTGCGCAGAAGTCATCAGCTTGTATAAGCGGTTTAAGCGATTTGCTTCGGGAGACATTCATTCCCGTTAGTATAGATAGTATGATAGCATGTTTTTGAAAGGCAGACAAGGGGAATGGGAATCCACATCTGTGTTTGAGTTCTGTTCCCACTGCGCGTTATTAGGATGAGGAGCACATTATCAAAATTGCTACAATCGCTCAAAAATGATAGGATAAAAGTAATTAGATTGCATGATCAAAGGCCGGATCCCGTGATTGTGGGGCTGGAAAATTTTTTAACCGGCCATTCCGACAAGGTTTTCCATCAGAAAAATGTGAGGTGGCATGCGTGAATGAAATCAACAGAGAGAAGATCGTGAGCAAGCTAAAGAGCATTCCTGGATTAAAAGGCATCGTGGGTAGCGGAGCTGGAGGCAATAGCATGGAAGCAGCAATCCTCCTGTACTATGCCGCCAGTGACTCGCTCCATCCTGATTTGGATCAGGTCATCAGCCAGCTGGCGGACGCCGGGTCGCCGATCGATTACGGTATAAGGGAAAGCGGACGTGTGGGACAGGCTATCGGGGACTGCCTTGAAGGAAAAATAAAGATCGAACACGGGAACGGTTATCCTTTCGGCATTGTGAACAGCAGCTATGCCGCTGAAATTCATTATGGCAGGATTCTTTGGGAAACGCCGGACCGCCCGATTACAAAGTTGAAGGAAAAGCTTTTGATGCAAGGGGCTTATCCGGAAACGATGCGCCAGGCGACGATTGCTTATTTCATGAAGGAGGCGGCAAGGGCGGTTGAATCCGGCCATCACGCCGCCATGCAAGGTGATATTCATTACGCTAGCGGCAGCTTCTTCCACGCGGCTTGTTCCTGGGTTCAGGTCATCTATGCTTTGAACCGACAGTTCCTTTTGAATGAAAAGGGCAGCGTAAAACGTGCGAACCAGTTGCCGATCAGCCCAAAACAATTCCGCGTACGCGTGAATCAGATTTACCGCTATTTCGCCGCGAACAATCCGAAACTTGCCTATTGCGAAATCGATATGCTGGAGCAAGAGATGACAGCGTTGGTAAAAAAATTCGAGGAAGCATAGATTCGAAAAATATTTGCCGGTAATGAGGCAAAGGCATTTTCGTATTGCATACCCTATGGAGGGATGAATTTGAAATTCTATGACGATAATCAGAAAAAGATAAGGTATCAATTCGGCTACTACAGTATGCTTTTGATGGCTGCCCTGCTCATTGTTTATACTTCCATGCCGGAAGGTAGACTTGGAGGAATTTCGTACCAAAATGCTATCAAGAGTATCATTATGATCAGTGCTGTGTTCTTTGCAGTCAACGTTGTTTATCGGCACGCGTTTTTTGATCTGTATACACGCCGGCCGTTTTGGGGCAGTGCCTTCTTTTTGGCGATGGCTGGGTTGCAGGCGCAGCAAGCCTATCAGTTGTATCATTTGGGCATGGAGCTTCCTGTCCCGATCAATGCCGCGGAATTCATCCTCATGCACAGCCTGGAGGTAGCATTGTACCTTTCGATTCCTTTAACTTATGGCGTGCGCAAAATGGTTGATCGGTTCGCGTCAAAGAAACAGAGTGCAACAGAAACCCGACAGTCGTCTTGAACGGCTGTTTTTTTTTATTATAGTAGGAAACTTGCGATGAAAAATGATTGGATATCGGGAAACAGAGGTTTATCCGGAAAAATCCGCAGGTGTCTGCCTTTGAGGCAAGCGAATGCGGTACCAGCTGTCATGAACCTGAAAGTGCGCTATCAAACTCAATTCGCTGCCAGTATTAGTTTCTTTCCGGTAATCAGTCCTGAACCTTTGCGCAAACGCTCTCTTAGTGCTAATCTAAAGGAAACTGAAGCAGATCCATTCAAAAAGGGGGCAACCAACATGGAAATTTCAAGGATGACTGTTAAAGGCAAAGGTTTCGCCAGCGCTCCACCTGATACTATCGCCATTTCACTGCAGTTGGAGGATATCAAGGATACGTACGAATTGGCGATGCAGCATGCCGCTTTGGCGCTGGAGCAAGTCCGGGAAACCTTGTTGCCGCTCGGATTCCCAAAAAAGGAAATCCGCTCCTCACACTTTTCAATCGACAGCGCTTATGAACACAGGAACGACTTCCGCGGCGAAAATAAGCGCTACTTCCTCGGCTACCGCTACCGGAACGACCTGAAGATCACCTTTGCGAACGACAGCAAGCGCCTTGGCGAAATTCTTTTGGCGTTGTCGATCTGCGAAGCGGATCCGGAATTTTCGGTCTATTTTTTCCTGAAGGATCGCCAGGCTGTCGAGCAAGCCTTGCTGGAGGATGCCGTGCGTGACGCCAAGGAGAAAGCCCAGATACTTGCTGCGGCTGGCGGTGTCATGCTCGGGAAAATCTTGGCAATCGATTACGATTGGGGCGAAATCGAAGTGCGTTCCCGTGTCTATGCAGCCTCATCTCAGATGGTCTACGACAGTGCCCCAATGATCGATCTTGAGCCGGAAGACATCAGCAACAGCGATACCGTTACGGTCGTTTGGGAAATCCTGAATGCGCAAAAAGCCTGATGGGCCTTTCTTTCAGAGAGTTAAGGTATACTTGGATACCATAATATTTTGGTCCGATACTGAAAATTTCTGCAACATAATAATATCGAAAAACGCCGAGATGGTATATCCTATACAAAGCAAAGCGTGTTTCTTACAAAAATTCACAAAAACTTCGCATTTCAAAAGTATACTGAAACCCGCTAGAAACCTCAGTAAAGGAGTAATTCCATGAAACTGAAAGAAATGCTGTCTGATTGCCAGCTGGGAAAGCAGCCTAAGTGGGATGGAGAACAAATAATCACCGGCATTACCGATAGTTCCAAGGACATCACGGATGGAATGGTATTTGTCGCCATCGCCGGTTTTGAACAGGATGGGCATGATTATATCCCACATGCAATCGAGCAAGGGGCCGCTTTGATCGTCGGCGAACACGATTATCCAGAGGCATTACCGATTCCATACCTTAAAGTCACCAATAGTCGCCAAGCGCTGGGGCAGCTGGCGGATAAATTCTATAGGCATCCTTCCGGAAGGAAACGCGTCATCGGCATCACCGGCACGAACGGAAAGACGACGACTGCTTTTTTCCTCAAACACTTGTTGGAGCAGCAAGGGTTTGACGTTTCCCTGATCGGCACCATCTACAATGAAATCAACGGTATCCAATATCCGACGCCGAATACGACACCGAATGCCGAAAAGGTTCATGAACTGATCGCGGCTTCGCAGGATGACTTTGTCGTCATCGAAGTCTCTTCGCATGGGTTGACACAATACCGTCTGGAGGGTGTTGCCTTCGACTATGCCCTGTTCATGAATCTGCAGCACGACCATTTGGATTACCACAAAACAATGGCGGCTTATTTTGAAGCCAAGGCGTTGCTTTTCGATAAGCTGAAACTGGATGGGAAAGCGATCGTCAATACCGATGATACCTGGGGCTTGAAGCTGGCGGAGCGCTTGATCGCAAAGGGGATAGCGGTCATTACTGTGGGTCATCAGGAAGATGCGAATCTTTCCATCAAAAAGATGACCAATCAGGCTGTCACGTTGGATATTTCCGGCGAGGTATCGGTGCTGGATCCGCATATGCCTGGTGAACACAATCTCTATGATATTGCGATGGCGGGTGCGGTCATTCAGGATTTTGGCTATCCGCTGGCGGATGTTACGAGGCAGATGCGTTCATTTTCGGGCGTGCCGGGGCGGTATGAAATCGTCCATCTGAAAAACGGAGCCCACTGTGTCATCGATTACGCGCATACGCCGGAAGCGGTCAGCTCGATTCTGAAATCGATGCACATGGATGGTGCGGAGAGGATTACGCACATTTTTGGTTTTCGCGGCAACCGCGATGCGTCGAAGCGGGATGAAATGATTGCGGCTTCGGCAGGTCAGAGTACGCGTGTGATTTTGACGACCGACGATCTGAACAGCATTCCGGAAGAAACGATGAGGCAGGAATATGCTGAATATCAGCATAAATTTGCTGGGATGCATCAAATCGATGTCTTGATGGACCGGACATTGGCAATCCAAACGGCCGTGAGTGATGCTCGAGAAGGCGATTGGATCCTGCTGACCGGCAAAGGACATGAAAAATACAAGACTACCTTTGCTTTACCGACTGCTTCCGACAAGGAAACGGTGCTGTACCTGAAGAATTCCGAAAAATAGAATGGTTATAAAGCCGCAAAACACTCGTTTTCAAAGTGTTTGCGGCTTTTCTTTTTTATCTGGGTGTTCGATTTTTCCTATCAAGAGTGTTCGGAAACGCGGAATATGCCGATTCACTATGAAATGGTAAGCTAACAGAAGCTATTTTTTGTTCATTATGAACAAAAAACATGGTTATGCGGCCTTTTCGAGGCACACACGGCATCAGAATAACGCATATAAGTTGGGGGAGGAATCAGATAAATGGCATCACACGTGATAGACATGATCATGATGAGAAACAATTTCGGGACGGAAGCGATGCGCGGTGTCTGGTCGGAGGATAACCGGCTGCAGAAGCATCTGGACGTCGAAGCGGCTTTGGCGCTTGCAGAAGGGGAACTGGGCTTGATCCCTCAAACCGCTGCCGAGATGATTGCTTCGAAGGCGAAGAGTGAATACGTCAATCTGGAGGCGCTGGCTGCCAGCGGGGCGAAGTTGAAGCATTCGTTGATGCCGACGATCAATGCTTTGCAGGAGTTGAGCGGGGCTGATGGCGAATATGTGCATTTCGGCGCGACCACCCAGGATATCGTAGACACGGGGACAATGCTGCAATTGAAGGAAGCACACCAGATCTTCATCAGCGAACTGGAGGAAATCGCGCGCGAATTGGCTCGTCTTGCGGCTGAATACCGCACGACCCCAATGGCGGGGCGCTCGCACGGGATGCAGGGCTTGCCGACGACATTCGGTTTCAAAATGGCAGTTGTGCTAAGCGAAACGTTGCGCCATCTGGATCGCTTGAAGGAAGCAGAGGAGCGGATTTTCGTGGGTGGCATCGCCGGTGCGGTCGGTACTTATGCCTCTTTCGGAGAGCAGGGGCCGGCCATCGAAGCTGCCGCCTTGACGCGATTGGGATTGAACACACCGGATATCTGCTGGCAATCCTCGCGCGACCGAATCGCGGAATACGGCAGCATCATCGGCCTCATCAGCGGAACGCTCGGTAAGGTAGGGAATGAATTCTACAATCTGATGCGGACGGAAATCGATGAAGTGGAAGAGCCGTTTTCGGCAGGCAAAATCGGTTCTTCGACGATGCCGCACAAACGCAATCCTGCGGCATTCGAAGGGATCGCCAGCTTGACGCGTCCAATTTTGGCGAATGTCTCCTTGATCCAACAATCAACAATGGTCGAACATGAACGCGATGCGATGACTTGGAGGGGCGAATGGATCGCTCTGCCGGAAATCTGCATCTACCTTTCATCACAATTGGCCACTACGAAGGCTGTGCTGAAAGGCTTGGTCGTGAAGCCGAAGCATATGCTGCGCAATCTGAACCTGCAGGGCGGCTTGCTGCTGTCGGAAAGGGTCATGTTCGTTTTGTCCGAACAGTTGGGCAAACAGACGGCACACCATCTGGTCTACGAACTGTCGATGGCGGCGGTAGAGGAGGAACGTTCTTTCCGCGATGTGCTTGTCGAAAATGAAACGGTCCGCCAGCATCTGTCCGAAACGGCAATAGATGACTTGCTGGATCCGGAAACCTATCTTGGTTCGGCACCCCAAAAGGTTGATGAGGTGTTGAAACGATTCGAAGCAACCGGCCTGGACACCAGTGTAGAAGGAGCGGATGCACAATGACGCAGATTTTCCGTTTGGCGCGGGAAGCGGATGCGCCCGGACTGGCGGAACTGCTCCGCCAAGCCTATGTTTCCAATACAGAGCTTGGCATCCATTTCGCTGCGGCGCATGCGGATACGGAAGCCGCCAAAAAACACATTTCCAATAATGTTTGCTACCTTTTGGAAGAGGATGGACAAGTGCTGGGCACGGTCTCTTTGCGGATGCCGTGGGGGCCAAACCCGGGTCCGGCAGGTGTGCCGCACATCGGTTGGCTGGCTGTTTCGCCGGCCGCCGGTAAAAAAGGCATCGGTAGTTGTTTGTTGGATTTTATCGAACAGGACATCGCGCGCGACCTGTTGAAATGTCCGGCAGTCACTTTGGGGACGGCAGTCGAGCATCCGTGGCTGCCACAGCTGTACGAAAAAAGAGGTTACGAAAAATTTGCGGAGACCGACCTCGGTCTAGGGCATATCACCGCTTATTTCAAAAAAATAATCATAAAATCATTCACATAAAAGGGGAAATAGAAAATGAAAAAATTGATGGCATTGGCATTCGCAGCAACGGTCGTATTGGCAGGCTGCGGAAACGGCACGGAAACAGACAGTTCAGCGGACAGCGCGGCAAGCAACGCAACGAGTTCCCAAGAAGCTGGTACTTCGGCAGCGACGGAAGAAAAAGTGCTGCGGGTCGGAGCGACCGGGCAAAGCTATCCAAACGCTTACCGCGAAGGCGAAGAACTGGTCGGCTTCGACGTGGAAGTGATCGAGACTGCGGCTGAAAACTTAGGTTACACAGTCGAATGGACGCTTTCCGACTTCAGCGGCGTGATGGGACAATTGGAAACGGACAAAATCGACACAGTCGCGAACTTCGTGGCGAAGACAGCAGAACGGGAAGAGAAATTCCTCTTTTCCGATACATATGCCTATGCTGGCGCAACAATCGTGACACACACGGACAACTCCGACATCAATACGCTTGAAGATTTGAAAGGCAAAACGGTATCCGGTGTTTTAGGATCGAACAATGTGACGAATCTGCAGAACTTTGACACGAACAGCGAAATCACGATCCGCACGTATGAAACGCGTGACGGCGCGATGAGTGATGTCGTGGCGAAGCGTGTGGAAGGCTATGTGAATTCCAAAGCTTCCCTGATTGCGGAAATCGAAAAAAATGACCTAGCGCTCAAATTTGTCGGGGAACCGTTCGTTTATGAAGACATCGCCTTCCCATTCACAAAAACGGAGCGCGGTGAAGAACTGCAAGCCGAAATCAACGCTGAAATCGCAGCATTGCGCGAAGACGGCACTCTCAAAGAACTATCCGAAAAATATTTCAGTCAAGAAGATATCACAGTCAAAGCCGGCGAATAGAAACACAAAGAAAAGAGTGAAGCACAGATGAATTTTGATTTTGCCTATGTCCTGGAAGTGATCCCTGCGATCATGAAATACGTTCCCTTGACCCTATTCATGTCGATACTGGCGATGGTCGTTGCCATCGTAATCGGCATCCTGCTGGCGGTCATGAAAGAGAGCCAAAAAACGCTGCTGCGCGGTTTCACGAGCGTCTACTTGTCTTTCTTCCGATCGGTTCCGACACTGGTGTTGCTGTTCATCATCTATTACGGCCTGCCACAATTGTTCCCATCGTTGACTGCAATGGAGGCAGTGACGGCTGCTGTCATTGGCTTGGGTATCAAACAAGCCGCCTTTTTGGCAGAAATCTTCCGCGCGGCCATCATTTCCGTCAACAAAGGCCAAATGGAGGCAGGACTTTCCGTGGGGATGTCGAAACTCCAGACAGCTTACCGAATCATCCTGCCGCAAGCAGCCGAAAATGCCTTGCCGGGGACAGGGAACACCTTCATCAGCCTGATCAAAGAAACTTCTTTAGCGTTCTCGTTGGGTGTCACCGAACTTTTTGCCGAAGCCAAAATGATGGCCTCATCCTCCTACAAATTCCTCGAGAGTTACTTGGCGGTCGCTCTGGTCTATTGGGTGCTGATCATCATCTACTCTTATCTGCAGCGCATTTTGGAAGAAAAACTAAGCAAGCCGTACCGGACTTAGGAGGATGACAGATGATTAATGTGAAAGGTTTGAAGAAAAAATTCAATGAGTTGACCGTACTGAACGGAATCGATATAGTAGTGGAACGAGGGCAAGTCCTGGCGATCATCGGGCCTTCCGGTTCTGGGAAATCAACCTTTTTGCGCTGCCTGAATTTCCTTGAGCAGCCGGACGCAGGCCTTATCGAAATCGGCGAGGCCGCACTGAACGCCGAGAACTACACCAACAAAGATGTCCAACAACTGCGCCAGCAAACCGCTATGGTTTTCCAGAACTACAACCTGTTCCGGAACAAAACAGTGCTGCAGAACGTCACCGAATCGCTGGTCGTCGCCAAAAAAATGCCGAAAGCGCAAGCGGAGGCAATCGGTTTGGAGTTGCTGACTAAAGTTGGGCTGAAAGAAAAAGCCGGCAATTATCCGGCTACGCTTTCGGGTGGACAGCAGCAACGCGTCAGCATCGCAAAGGCCTTGGCGGTCAATCCGCATGCGATCCTTTTCGATGAGCCGACTTCTTCGCTGGACCCGGAATTGGTTGCAGAAGTACTTCAGGTGATCAAATCAATTGCCGATCAGCAGACGACAATGATCATCGTGACGCACGAAATGGACTTTGCCCGCGAAGTTGCCGATCATGTCATTTTCATGGCGGACGGCAACATCGTGGAGCAAGGGCCGCCGGAAAGCATCTTCGGCAATCCGCAGCAAGCCCGCACGAAACAATTTCTGAAACAACTGAGAAACAATGAAAACTGAACGGGTTCGCCCAGCTTGGAATGATAGAGCGAACCATCGAAAGGAAGAATGATACCATGACTGAAACGCAAACGGACACACAAACTAAAACGGGGTTCTATGAAAAGCTGGTCGCTTACCGGCGTGAACTGCATGCGCATCCGGAATTGTCGGCAAAGGAATTTGCGACAACCGAACGCATCCGCCGCTGGCTGTCTGAGGAAGGGATAACAATCCTCGATTTCCCGCTGGAGACCGGTCTGATTGCAGAGGTCGTGGGGGCACTGCCTGGTCCGACTATCGCTTTGCGGGCGGATATCGACGCTTTGCCGGTCAAAGAAGCGACCGGTCTGCCGTTTGCTTCAGAAACGGATGGTTGCATGCATGCCTGCGGACATGATTACCACACGGCATCCATGATCGGTGCGGCAATTCTGCTTCAGGGTAAAAAAGCATCACTGAGAGGTACTGTCCGTTTTATTTTCCAACCAGCCGAAGAAATCGCGCAAGGTGCGAAGTGGGTCGAAGCAGCCGGTGTTCTTACCGGCGTTTCCGCCATCTTCGGGATGCACAACAAGCCGGATCTGCCGGTCGGAACAATCGGCATCCGTGAAGGCGGACTGATGGCCAGCGCCGATCGTTTTGAACTGGAAATCCACGGTATCGGAGGGCATGCCGGCATTCCCGATTCCACCATCGATCCGATCGTCATCGCAAGCCAGATCATTACCGGTATGCAGGCCATCATCAGCCGCAACACGAGCCCTTTCCATAACGCTGTCATCAGCATTACCCAGATCCATGGCGGTAGCTCGTGGAATGTCATTCCCGAGAAAGTCTACATGGAAGGGACCGTCCGTGCTTTCCAAAAAGAAGACCGTGAGAAGATTCCAGATCTGATGCGCCGGATTGCGGAAGGGATTGCGTCGGCTTTCGGAGCGGTTGCCGATTTCCGCTGGCACCCGTACGTATCGATTGTGGACAATGATGCCCGATTTAAAGCGATCTTGGCAGAAACGGCTGAAGAGCAAGGCTACCGTTTCGTGGAGCCGAAGCCGGTCGCCGGCGGGGAGGATTTTGCGCATTACCAGACACTCATTCCCGGTTTCTTTGTATTTATGGGTGTCGAAGGCACGCGCGAGTGGCACCATCCTGAATTTAACCTCAAAGAAGAAGCCTTGGCGGTCGCTGCTGATTACTTCTCGGCTTTGGCGATCAAGGTGCTGGATCAATGGGAAGCTTGACAGCATTTACAGAAATGCTGGCCACGGAAGTTCTGCTGGCGAACCCGGCCGATAATAAAGCGGCCTTGCGCGAAGCTAAACGCGGCCTGCTGGATTATCTGGCCAGCGCTTTTGCTGGCCGGGAGGATGCCGGTGTGCGTAAGTTGTTGCATGCCATCGAAGCGGAAGGGGGGCATCCCGTCGCGGCTTTGATCGGCCAAAACAAAAGAGCAAACAGGCGGCAAGCGGCACTTGTGAATGGATTTATGGGCCACGCCTTGGACTATGACGACGTCCATTCCGATGTCCGCGGCCATCCTAGCACGGTTATTTTGCCAACGCTTTTTGCTTTGGCTTCCGGACGGGAAATTTCCGGCAAACAATTTTTGGATGCCTATATCATCGGCGTGGAAGTGATGGCAAGGCTCGGTCAGGCCGTCGGGACGGCAAGTTATTTGCAAGGTTGGCATAATACCTCGTTGATCGGCGGCGTCGCGGCTACTTTTGCGGGAGCCCTATTGCTCGGATTCACAGCTGCCGAAACGCAGAATGCCGTCGGAATCGCCGCCAGTCAGGCTGCTGGCCTCCGGGTTCAGTTCGGAACGGAAATGAAGCCTTTGCATGCTGGTCTGGCGGCGCAACAAGCGGTACAGTCGATCGAGCTGACACAGCAGGGATTCCACGGGATTGAAACAGCACTCGATTCAAAAATAAGCTTTCTGCATGTTTACGGCGGAAAAGAAGCGGATAAGACCGTCCCGAAGACCTTGACCGAAGATTGGGGGAAATCTTGGCGGATAGCCGAACCTGGCCTCTGGTTCAAACGCAATCCGTTTTGCTCCGCTGCTTCCCACGGTGCTGACGCCGCTTTGGAATTGGCGCAACTGAAGTTGGCTGTTTCAACTATCAAAAAGATAGACATCACTTTTCCGCCCGGCGGCGATGCGGCCTTGATCCATTCTCACCCGAAGACAGGTGAACAAGGCCGATTCAGCATCGAATACGTGGTTGCCTTGGCGTTGCTCGGTAACCCGTTTACGCTCGGGAATTTCGGGGTCAAGGCTGTCTCATTTGAAGCTGAAAAGCTGATGCGAAAAATGTCCAGAAGCTATGACGCAGAGCACAAGCCGGACGCGCAAGCCATCCCGAAAGGCCGCTTCACGATTGTTCGGATCACATTGGTGGACGGTTCCGTCCACCAATGTGAAGTGAGCGTGCCGAAGGGTTCGCCGCAAGCGCCATTGCCGGATTCGGAGCTGGAAAACAAGTGTCGCGACTTCGCGCCCGATCAGGAAAAAGCCGAGCGCATCCTGCAAATCATACGCAATCTGGAAAATGGTAAAGTGAGCGCATTGGAAAGATTTTTATGATGGATACAGAAGAGGGGGGTGGAACATAACGATGTTCCGGCGCCTCTTTTGCTTTTGATCCTTGAAACCTATATTCCAAAAGTACGCGTATATTTTATCTGAACCACAATTTGCGCTATAATGGGGAGGCAAGTTGCCGATCCGAAAAGTGCCCCGGCAGCCAACCTCAAACTCGAAAAAAGAAAGGATCCTCCCTATGGCAGACATTACATTTGAAATCGTCGAAGAACTCGGCGTCCTGTCCACATCCGCTAAAGGCTGGACGAAAGAACTGAACTTGGTCAGTTGGAACGGCAGACCGCCAAAATACGACATCCGCGAATGGAGTCCGGAACACGAAAAGATGGGCAAAGGACTGACATTCAGCGAAGAAGAGATGGCCGCCCTCGCCAAACTGTTGAAATAACCGAAGAGGCTGCATCAAACCCAGTACGCTACTTACTGGATTGATGCAGCCTCTTCAGTTTTGAGGTTGAACATACGTTATCCTTAGAAATAACCCGCCAAAACCTTATTGGCGGGCAAAATCAATTCGAATCCTATACAGTTTCCCCGCCAAAATCGTCTTGGCGGGGAAATACAACCACATTCGACACAAGATTCCCCGTTAAAACCAGTTTGACGGGGAATTCCGCCGCTAATCCTACCCTTAGAATGTAGCATTGCATCAAGAATGTTCCGCTCCGTTGCGTTTCCCTCGCCGATAGAAAAGAAACATCAAAAAAGCGGAAAGCAAGGCGGTGGCGGCACCGAAATAGAAGGGCACCCGGTTGTTGAACGTATCGTATAACCAACCGCCGATCAGGCTGGCCGGCAACAGTGTCATTCCGAGGATTGCGTTGTAGAGTCCCAGACCGGTACCTTTCTTTTCCTTGCCGATAATGTCGGATACCAGCGCTTTCTGGATGCCGTCCGTGGCGGCGCTGTACAATCCGTAAAAGGCGAACAGGCCTACGATGGCGAATGGGGTAGTCGCCTTGCCGAATCCAAAATAGATCAGCGCAAACATCAGGTAGCCGCCGATGATGATCCGTTTACGGCCGATTTTGTCTGAAAGCTTCCCGAGAGGAACGGCAAAAATCACCGAAACAGCATTGAATATAAGATACATGATTGGGATGAAGGCATCACTGACGCCGACATCGCTCGCTTTGATCAGGAGCAGAGCATCCGTCGAATTCCCCAGCGTAAACAGGAAAACGATGAAAAGGAAAAGATAGAAGTCCTTGGGGAAATCCCGGAAAGCCAGTTTCCCGAGCCGCTCCGATTTGGCGCGCTTGGCTTCCTTCACAAAAAAGATGATCGAAAGGAGACCCAAAAATCCCGGAATGGCCGCGAACAGGAAGACGCGTCGGTAATCACCGGGGAAAGCAGCCAATACAGCAAAAGCGATCAGCGGACCTACGATAGCCCCGCTGTTGTCCATCGCCTTATGAAAACCGAAATTCAGCCCGGCGTTGTTGTTTTCCTCCGAAGATCCGGCCACGAGACTGTCCCGGGGAGCGGTGCGGATGCCTTTTCCGACGCGTTCCACAAAGCGGATCGACAGCACCTGCAGGGGCGTCGTCACGAACGCGAACAGCGGGGAAAGGAGGGCGGTGATGCCGTAACCGATGATCATGAAAGGCTTGTTGCGGCCGATTTTATCACTCCACCAACCGGAGAGGGATTTCAGGACAGAAGCCGTGCTTTCGGCGATTCCCTCAATCAAGGAGATTTCCGTTTTCGTAGCCCCCAATGTCGTCAGGAACAACGGCAAGATGCTGTAAACCATTTTTGTCGTCGTATCCGTCAGGAAACTGGTCAAGCCGACAAAGAAAACATTGCTTTCGATGCCGAGTATCCGCTTTTTCATTTTTTGATTATCCGCCATTTCGAAAACCTTCTTTCGGTTATTTCTTCAATTCCATTTAATTCCTTTTCCGGCAAAAAGTCTAGCAGAGCGCCCGCGCGCATACGTCCGCTTCGGATGGGTCTGCCAAATGGATAATCAACCGGATTTTTGAGTTAGCGGGAAGGAAACACGGGCTTACAAACCCGTGATGAATTCCCGCTGTTTTATCTTTTTTTCGCACTCCTCCTACTGCGTATTGTCTGCCCTTAAATGGTACAATGAACACAAAGATAGCAAGGCAAAAGGAGGTGAATCACAATGACATTGAAAGGGATAAAAGTTAAATTGTACCCGACCGTCGCTCAGCAAGAAGCCATCGAAAACAATTTCAGGCTGAACCGATTCCTTTGGAATCAACTGCTCGGGATGCAGCTTGCGCGCCATGAAAATGGCGGCTCTTTCGTCACCAAATTCGGCATGAATTATCTGATTAAGGTAATGAAAATCGAATTTCCGTTCCTGAAAGAAGCCGAAAGCACCAGTTTGCTTTACACATCCGCGGATCTTGCGGATAGTTATGACCGCTTCTTCAAGAAACAGAACGGTTTCCCAAAATTCAAGTCGCGTCGGCGACCCAAAAACAGCTATAAATCGAATTGTGTGAACGGCAATATCCAGGTCGTGGATAATCATTATCTGAAATTGCCGAAAGTGGGCTTGGTGAAAGCCAATGGCCTGCATCGCGTCAAAGACAAAATCAAGAGTGTGGTCATACACAAGAAGGCGGACGGCACCTTTGAAGCGACGCTGCAGGTTGCGTTTGAGGCAACAACTTTTGAATCAACAGGCAAATCCGTTGGGATTGATCTCGGCATTGCCGACCTGGCCATCCAATCGGATGGTTACAAACTGCCGAACAAACAATTCGAGCGTTCATTGGCGAAACAAAAACGGCAATGGGAACGGAAATTGGCCCGGCGCCGTCAACAGGCGCTTGTCAAAATCGAACAAGCGAAAGCGCAAGAAATCGAACTGGAGCTTTCTGATTTCAAAAATGTCCAAAAAGCCAAGGAACAAGTGGCGCGTATCAACAAAAAGATTGCCAATCAACGCAACAACTATCTGCAACAATACACAACCAGCCTGGTCAAAAAATACGACCTGATCGTCCTGGAAGATTTGAAAACCAAGAATCTTCTGCAGAACCGTCAGCTGGCGCGTTCCATTGCCGATGCCGCCTGGGCGAAAATCAAGTCCATGCTGGCGTACAAATGCGAGTGGTACGGCAAGGAACTGGTATTGGTGAACCCCGCTTATACGAGCCAAACGTGTTCGCATTGCGGGGAAAACACCGGCAAGAAACCGCTGCGGATCCGCACATTCGCTTGCCCGCATTGTCATACCACAGGTATTGACCGCGATGTGAATGCGGCCATCAATATCCTCAACAAAGCGCTTGCCCAGCGTTAAAGGCACAGGTCAGGAACTGGCCTCGGTTAATAGGAGAAACCGCTGTTGCGTTGGATTTTCAACGCGGCAAGTCTGCTCTGTTCCCAGAAGCTCGGTCATTTATGCCCGAGTAGTTCACGGTAAAGTGTACATATTGGTATGTCCGGACTGAACACAGGTTATGAGGGAGGAATCGGAATGAAGGAATTGCAGGTCAGTCACACAACGTTGCATGGGCTTAAAGGCGACATTACCCGTTGCGAAGTCGATGCCATTGTTAATGCCGCCAATAAGAGCCTGCTGGGCGGGGGAGGAGTCGACGGCGCTATCCACCGTGCCGCCGGGCCGGAACTGGTGGCTGCCTGCCGTTTACTGAACGGGTGCCGCACAGGTGAGGCGAAACTTACGCCCGGCTTCCAGCTCAAAGCGGCTTTTGTAATTCATACGGTCGGTCCTGTCTGGCGCGGTGGAACGCACGGTGAAGCGGATTTGCTGGCTTCCTGCTACCAGAAATCATTGGAATTGGCCGACGCCAACGGAGCAATCCGCACGCTTGCCTTTCCGGCAATCAGTACCGGCATTTACGGATACCCATTGCGTCAAGCAGCCAAGATCGCTGTTGGAACCGTCAAGGCCTACGTGGAAAATTATCCGCAAACAATCATCACAGAAATCATTTTTGTCTGCTTTGACGATGCGACGTTGGCCGCATACGAGCAGACATTCAAAGAATTGGAGAGGGGAAATGGTTGATGTTTCTATTTTTTGACGTATTGCCGTTCCGCAGGTTGCTGGAATACAATCAAACGATCACCTGCAGCCGTTGTGGGCATTTTGGGCGCTATGAGGTCTATCTCGTGGGCAATCGTTTCCGTCTGTTTTTCATCCCGGTCATAACTTTCGGGAAAAAGTATCTTGTCCGCACAACCTGTTGCGACACTTGGTATTTACTTGATCCGCAAGTGGGCAAAGCGATCGAACGCAAAGAACCGGTCTCGATCCGGGACAGCGATCTGCAGCTGTATCAGACCGGTGAACCGCTTGAAAGCAGATGCCCGAATTGCGGTGCCTCTTATCCTCAGGGCGCACATTTTTGCCCGAATTGCGGAACGAAAGTGGATGGAACAGAACGCTGACGGATTGTCTGCAAAATAAATGAAAGACAATTATCTGAAAGCGTTGCAAATTGTTCAATTATGGTATAATACAACTATCGCAAATTGTAAGGGGTGGTCATAATTATATGTTAACGAACAAAGAAATCAGATCAACTGCTAGAGAATATTTACGCGGCAATTATAAAATGGCGGTCATCAACCTGATCCTTATCACGATTGCGAACAGCATCCTGCAATCGGTAGTCCGGACGCTGACGGGCGAGAGCGCTCTGAACATGCAGATGACAGGGGAAACGTTGCCTAATTGGGATTCTGTCTTTTCGATGCAGTCCTCGCCTTTCCAAACGACGCTGAACGTTGTCTTTTCGATCATCGTAGCGCTGATTATAGGCTCCATGCAGATGGGGAATGAATGGGGCTATCTGGATATGCTCGACGGTACGCCACTTTCATCAGGCCATTTGCTCAAACCATTTGAAAATCAACTGTCCAAGACGCTCGGCGTTCTGGCGCTACAGGCTGTCTATGTCATTTTATGGTCTGTACTGCTGATCATACCAGGCATCATGAAGCTTTATTCCCTGGCGTTATCGAACTTCATTTATTTCGATAACCCGAACATGAAAACGACGGACATCCTAAGACAAAGTGAAGCCTTCATGAAAGGCAAAAAGATGAGACTTTTCCAATTGGATCTGACTTATTTTGTCGTCTACCTCATTCCTGTGGCATTGTTTACGGGTGTCGGAATAGCCGCATTCAACATGTATGCCGGAGCGGCAACGGCTGATTCTGATGCGTTATTGTATCAAGCGTTGTTGCTGGTAGGATTGATGTTGGCTACATTCGCTGTTTTCGGCATCCTGACATTCATCGTTGAGCCGAGAAGAAAAGCCGCGCGTGCGGTCTTCTATTCGGAAGTTCTGAAGGAAGAAAATCTCATCATCGCTTGATCTACCCATACAGTTTTATCAAAATCATCAGCAAAGGAGCGAAAGAATGGAACCAAGAATCAAAAGAGAAGCACCAAGCATCACAACCGATTTGCGCAGTGACACAGTCCAAGTCCCTAGTGTGATCCGGAACTGCTCAGGTATCCGGATTTTCGGAAAGCGAATCAAATCGTTGATTTTTACGACGGATATCGCCATCATCCTGAATAACGATGCCGATGCCGTCATCGCGGTTTATCCATTTACCCCGCATCCGGCGGTCATCCAAAGCATAGCCAACGTCTCGACCATTCCGATCCTATCCGGAGTCGGCGGGGGAACCACACAAGGGAAACGCAGCGCCAACATTTCCTTGTTTTCTGAAGCGCAAGGCTCATTGGCTGTAGTCGTCAATGCACCGACACCGATCGATACAATCAAACAGATTGAAGAAACCGTGGACATTCCGATTGTCTGCACCATCGTGACGGAATACATGGACATCCAGGAGCGTTTGGATGCAGGTGTCGATATCCTGAACGTCAGTGGCGGGAAGGACACGCCCTATATCGTGAGCCGCATCCGCGAAAAGTATCCGGATGTTCCGATTATTGCAACCGGGGGACCGACAGATGAGACGATATTGGCTGCAATCAATGCCGGAGCAAATGCCATCAGTTGGACTCCGCCTTCCAACGGTGAACTGTTCAGACGCAAGATGGACAAGTACCGCGACAAAGAACGCGAAAAATTCATGCAGGAACACCAAGGCATGACAATCGAAGAAGTAGAAGAATTGGAAGAGTAGATAGACTAGTTTCTTTAAAAAACGCACAAACAGCTGCCAGGATAGTAGACTCTGGCAGCTGTTTGTGCGTTTTTTTTTCTTATTGTAAGACTTGTATTGGTGAAAAACAAAACTAGAGGTCGGAAATCATGCCGCCGTCGACGACGAATTGCGAGCCAGTCGAGTAGCTCGAATCATCGGACGCAAGATAGATGACCAGATTGGAAACTTCCTCTGATTTTGCCGTCCTTCTCAAAGGTATGTCCTTTTCTAATTGTTTGACGTATTCATAGACGTCCCCTTGTTCGGCCATTGGCGTTTCGATGATGCCCGGGTGAACGGAATTCACGCGGATATTGAATTGGCCGAGTTCAGTAGCGGCACCCTTGGTCATACCGGTTACTGCGTGTTTGGATGCGCTGTAAGCGATGGCGGTAGGGGCACTGACCAAGCCATCGACTGATGAAATGTTGACGATCGAGCCGACTCCTGCTTTTTTCATGGAAGGTACAACAGCTTTCATGCCCAGGAAAACACCCAGTTCATCGATTTCGAAAGTCAGGCGGAAATCAGCTTCCGTCAATTGGTCCAAAGTCTTGAAGATGCCGACGCCCGCGTTGTTTACGAGCACCGTAACCGGACCGAATGCTGCCTCTGTCAGCGCAATGACCTCTTCCCAGTTGGCTGATTTTGAGACGTCCAATTTCATGAAGATAGCATTTTCGCCGATTTCTTCAGCCAAAGCTTTTCCGGTTGCTTCGTTGATGTCGGTCACCACGACTTTGGCGCCTTCCTCAGCGAATTTGCGTGCATGCATGGCACCCATTCCTTGCGCCGCGCCCGTGATGATTGCTACTTTATTCTGCAATTTACCCATTCCATATCGCTCCTTTGGATTCATTTTTTGCCGTCCCCAATCTGTCAGGGATTACTTGTATAGGCTTACATCCATGTTATTCCTATAATCATTCAGAAGCAATATTATTCCATCAGATGTACATATTCACAAGAACACCATTTTGATGAAATTTGTGAACTTCGCTGAACTATGCTAGGGTAATGCGGGGTTTGAGGTTATGAGGATTTTGAACAGAAAATGAACAAGCGTTTCAAATGCTGAGAATGGACTTTTTTTTATCAATATGTGTGTAATATGGACGGTGGCGGGAGAACTTGTCTGGACTTTTTTGCGACGGTAGATGGATGGATGAGAATCAGGGCAGGTATCCCTCAGGTGTATTTTTTTTAAATTTTCAGTCAATACTATATAATAAAGGTAAGCATAAAATCGTTTTCGGGTTGCGGTTAAACTCTGGATGTGTTGGCAGAACCAGGACCTGCGTTGCGAAAAAAGGACATTGGAGGTATTCGTATGAAATGGAAAGGTGGAAGGAGAAGTTCCAACGTTGAAGATCGACGCGGCAGTGGCGGTTTTTCTACGGGTGGCGGCGGCTTGGGCATGAGCGGCATGGCAGGCGGCGGAATTTTTGGGATCATTATCATGATCATCATCGCTCTCTTCGGAGGCGGCGACCTATTCGGTGGGGGTGGCGGCAGCGCGCCGACAGAAACGCCACAGACCGGCATCACCGAAACCAGCAATAAAACTGAGGATGAGATGGCTGAATTCGTATCCGTCGTACTTGCATACACGGAAGATGCTTGGGCACAAGAATTTGCGAACAACAACTTGGAGTACGTTGAGCCGACACTAGTGCTCTTCAGCGGTCAGGTGCAATCAGCCTGTGGTGTGGCCGGTTCCCAGGTCGGACCGTTCTACTGCCCGGCCGATCAAAAATTATACATCGATTTGAGTTTCTATGATCAGCTTTCGCAAGAGTACGGAGCGTCTGGCGACTTTGCGATGGCCTATGTAGTCGCTCATGAAGTCGGGCACCATGTCCAGAACCTGTTGGGCATTATGGATCAGGTGCAAAGCGCCCGTAACCAACTGAGTGAAACAGAATACAACGAGCTGAATGTGCGTCTTGAGCTGCAGGCCGATTACTTGGCCGGTGTCTGGGCAAATTATGTCCAGGAGCAGGGTGTCCTGGAGGAAGGCGACTTCGAGGAAGCTTTACAGGCAGCCTTTGCCGTAGGGGACGATACTTTGCAGAAACAGTATCAAGGCTATGTCGTGCCGGACAGCTTCACGCACGGTACCTCCGAGCAGCGGATGCGTTGGTTCACGAAAGGCTTCGAAACTGGCAACCTGAGCGGCGGGGATACGTTCAATATCGGATATAGTGAACTCTGATTTGGAATAAATTTAGTTGAGCCTGTCGCGCTGCGGCAGGCTTTTCATTTTATACTAGGAAAGTATAAAATTTTTCGGATTGAAAAGTGCTTCACCGTAGGTGTTTCACACGTTTGCAAAATGTTTCATGCACCTAAAATGATGGCCAG